>NZ_JBLQTA010000014.1:0-129235 GCF_048159625.1 Ciceribacter azotifigens
GAAGTCGAGGTCCTTGTCGGCCATGTCGAGGACGGTGCCGGAATGAACGAAGCCGGCGCAGTTGAAGAGCACGTCGAAGGGGCCTGTTTCGGAAACGATCGCCGCGACGGCCTCGTCCTTCAGCACGTCGAGCACGCGGGTCTCGAGGGCGAGCCCTTCGGCCTTCGCCTCTGCCGCGAGGCTGTCGAGCGCCCCCTCATTGATGTCGGTCGCGACCACGCTTGCACCGGCCTTAGCAAAGGCCAGCGCACTCGCTCGCCCGATCCCCTGGCCCGAAGCTGTGATCAGGGTGCGTTTGTCTTTGAGGGAAAGCGACATGGGGTGATCCTTTCAGGATATGGCGCGTCAGGCAGCCTTGGGCCGGCGCTCGACGATATGAATGTGATCGGCGGCGAGCACGACCTCGCCCCTCTGGTTGATGACTTCGGTGCGCTCGACGACGCGACCGAGCTCGGCGCGCTTGGGATCGTCCTCCTTGGAATGGATGGTCACGCGCGTGTGGATGGTGTCGCCGATGAAGACCGGGCGAATGAACCGCATGCGGTCATAGCCATAGGAAAAGGCGGCCGGATTGATGACGGAGGCGGTGAGCCCGATGCCGATGGAAAAAACCATCGTGCCATGGGCGATGCGCTGGCCGAAGGGGGTCGTCCTGGCGAACTCGGCGTCCATGTGGTGCGGGAAGAAGTCGCCGGTATGGCCGGCATGGACGATGAAATCGGTCTCGGTGATCGTGCGGCCCGTCGTCTGGCGCTGGTCGCCGATCTGATAGTCCTCGTAGTATTTCAGTTGTTCCACTGTGGTCTTCCTTGTCAGGGCTTTTCGGCGAGCGGCGTGGCTGGGGCGGCGTTCGAGGCATAGAGCGCCTCGACCAGCGCCATGGTGCGCCAGGCGTCCTCGACTGATGAAACCAGTTCGGCGTCTTCGCCGGCGGCAAAGCGCTGCAGATTGGCCATGCGTCCGACGAAGGCATCCGGGAACCAGGTGCCGTCGAGAGGCACCGTCACCCAGTCGTTACCACCCTTCGGGTAGATCTCCAGGATGTCCGATTCGCCGCGCGGATAGTCGAGGTTGACGCCGAGCTGTATGTAAGCCGCTCCTTCCGTTCCGCAGACGCGGAACTCGCAGGCCTGGTGCTTGCGGCCGAACTTGTGGTCATGGTTGATCGACAGCGCGCAGCGCACGCGATCGCCGTAATCGAGGATCGCGGTCGTGCGCGTCTGCGCCATCCGGTGGTTCGGATGGCCAATCGATTTCGCATGAACGCCCCTCGGGTCGCCCAGCACCTGACGGATCACGTCAAGATAGTGGATCGAGTGCATGGCGATTTCGATGCGCGGCAGGCCTTCGAGGAAGGCCCAGAGCTCCCAGGGCGTATCGAGCGCCAGATAGACGTCGAAGTCGACGACCTCGCCGAGCAGGCCCCTGGCGATGGCATCCTTCAGTGCCAGCATCATCGGGGCAAAGCGCAGTTGGAAGTTCACGGCCGCCTTGAGGTTCTTCTCCCGGCAGATCTTGAGGATTTCGGTTGCCGCCACAAGATCCGCACCCATCGGCTTCTGGACGAGGACGGCCGCGCCGTCGGGAAGCGCCGCGAGAACCTTCGCGTGCGCGGCGGGGGGCGTTGCGAGGTCGAAAATGGCGTCGTCGACCGCTGCTGCTTCCTCGATCGTCGAGTACGCTGTCACGCTCCATTTGTCGGCGAGCGCTTTTGCCTTCTCGTGATCTGGATCATAAAGGCCGGCGACGGGGAAGCCGCCCTTGGCATAGGCGGGATAATGTCCGTCCCCGACGATCGAACCGGCTCCGAAGGTCACGATCGGACGTGGGTTCGACGGCAGTGGCCAGGCCTGCGCGAGCGTTCTCGGATCGAACGTCATCGGCGCCTCTCCGGGGTTCGGACTCTGCGCGTATCACGCATGGAAGAAGACCTCCGGCATCTGCGCCCACCACTCGCCTTCCTTGCGGGTTTCGAGCGGTTGCTGGCAGGGTATGCAGACCGACCACCATTCCTGGGTCTTCGGGTCGGCCGCCATTTTTGCCATATCGGCGGCATAGTCGGTGCCGTGATACTCGTAGAAGGAGAAAAGCAGGTTTTCCGGCTCCTTGAGGAAGATCGAGTAGTTCCTGATGTTGCAGGCGGAGTTCATCGACAGCACCTCGGGCCAGACGGCCGCGTGCAGGCGCTTGTATTCCTCGATCTTCTCCGGCCGTATGCCGATCACCATGCCGATACGCTGCATCTCATCCTCCCTCTAGCGAATGTCCCGGTTGAATTCGGGTATGGCGCGGGCGGCGATCGCCTCCCAGTCCCACGCAATACCGAGACCCGGCGTCGACGGGGCGAGTGCCATGCCGTTTTCGACGACGAGTCGCGACGTCGTGATGTCGTCGAGCTGCGGAATGTACTCGACATACTTGCCATTCTGAATTGCGCAGGTGAGGCTCACATGCAATTCCATCAGGAAATGCGGGCAGACCGGCATGTCGAAGGCTTCGGCCGCATGAGCGACCTTGAGCCACGGCGTGATGCCGCCGATCCGGCCGGCATCGACCTGGACGACCGAGCAGGCGCCCTTTTGCATGTACTCGCGGAAATGACGGATCGAATAGAGCGATTCCCCGATGGCGACCGGGGTTGCAGTGGAACGGTTGAGCCGCACGTGACCGTCGACATCATCCGCCGGCAGGGGCTCCTCAAGCCAGGCGAGATCGAGGTCCCGCAGACGCTCGGCCCGCCGGATTGCCTCGTCGACGGAAAAACCCTGATTGGCGTCTGTCATGATCTCATAGCCGTCGCCGACCGCGTCGCGCACGGCCGAGAGACGGGCGAAATCCTCGGAACCGTTCGGCTTGCCGATCTTGATCTTCGAGCCGGTGAACCCCTTCGCCTTGGCTTCGAGAGCATCCTCGACCAGGGCCGCGGTCGGAATGTGCAGCCAGCCGCCTTCGGTGGTGTAGAGCGGGCAGCGATCCTTGGCGCCGCCGGCGAGCTTCCAGAGCGGCAGGTTCTGCTTGCGGGCGCGCAGGTCCCAGAGTGCGGTGTCAATCGCCGCGAGCGCAATCGACGTGATCGCGCCGATGGTGGTCGCGTGGGTCAGGAATTCGAGCTCATGCCAGATCGCCTCGATCCGGTCGGCGTCACGGCCGAGAATGCGCGGGGCGAGATGATCGGCAAGCAGGCGCATGACGGAGGAGCCGCCGGTGCCGATCGTGTAGCTGTAGCCGGTGCCGACGGCACCGTCGCTGTCGGTGATGGTTACGATCGGCGTCTCCTGGCTGACGAAGCTCTGGATGGCGTCGGTACGTTCGACCTTCGGGCGAAGATCGACCATCTTGAGTTCGATGCGTTCGATGCGTGCCATGTCAGCCTCTCAGTGTAATGCCGGATTCACGGTCGAAAAGATGGGCCTGCGAAAGATCGAAGCAGAAGGCCATTGTCTCTCCGGAACGTACCGGACGGGGGTTCAGCATTCGGGCGACCCATTCGCCGGCACCGAAATCGGCAAACACCAGCGTCTCGTTGCCGAGAGGCTCGGTGATGGCGACCTTGAGGTCGGCGATGTGGACGTCGGTCTCGTTGCCCGAGTGGATGCCGTGCCCGGCCGGATAGAGATCGTCAGGGCGAAGACCGAAAGTCACCTTCTGTCCGCTGGTCACCTGTCCGGAGAACTGTTTGGGCAGCGGCAGGCTTTCGCCATTGCCGAAGACGACGCGACCGTCGGCGATCTCGGCGTCCTTGAGGTTCATCGGCGGGGAGCCGATGAAGCCGGCGACGAACTTCGAGGCGGGGCGCTGGAAGACGTCCTCCGGCGTGCCGACCTGTTCGATCCGGCCGTCGCGCATGATGACGATGCGGTCGGCGAGCGTCATCGCCTCGACCTGGTCATGGGTGACGTAGATGACCGTGGACTGCACCTTGGCGTGGAGCTTCTTGATCTCGGTGC
The DNA here is from genome assembly GCF_048159625.1 of Ciceribacter azotifigens. Taxonomy (NCBI): domain Bacteria; kingdom Pseudomonadati; phylum Pseudomonadota; class Alphaproteobacteria; order Hyphomicrobiales; family Rhizobiaceae; genus Ciceribacter; species Ciceribacter azotifigens. The sequence goes on from NZ_JBLQTA010000014.1 coordinate 3,948, forward strand.
GCATCTGTGTGCGCAGCTTGGCGTCGAGGTTGGAGAGCGGTTCGTCGAACAGGAAGACTTCCGGATTGCGCACGATCGCCCGGCCCATGGCGACGCGCTGGCGCTGGCCACCGGAAAGCTGCGAAGGCCGGCGATCGAGAAGGGCAGTCAGGTCGAGGGTGCGGGCCGCTTCCTCGACACGGGGGCCGATCTCCTCCGGCTTCATTCCGGCGATCTTCAGCGAAAAGCCCATGTTCTCGCGAACGGTCATGTGCGGGTAGAGAGCGTAGGACTGGAAGACCATTGCGAGGTTGCGGGCGCGCGGCGGCAGGTCGTTGACGATGCGGCCGCCGATCTTGAGATTCCCGCCGGAGATCGGCTCGAGACCCGCGATCATGCGAAGCGTCGTCGACTTGCCACAGCCGGATGGCCCGACCAAGGCAATGAACTCGCGATCGGCGACATGGAGATCGATGCCGTGAACCACGTCGAGGGCGCCGTAGCGCTTGACCAGCTTTTCTAGGGTGACGGTTGCCATGGCTTATCCTTTGACTGCGCCGGAGGTGAGGCCGGAGACGAGATGCTTCTGCACGATGAAGGTCAGCACGAGCGCTGGGATGATCATCACGACGGCCAGCGCACACATGCCGCGCCAGTCGATCGTGAACTCGGCAGTATAGTCGAGCAAGCCGACGGGCAGCGTTTTCGAGTTAATGGAACGGGTAAGCTGAGAGGCGAGTGCGAATTCGTTCCAGGAGGTGAGGAAGGCGAAGATGCCGGCGGATGCTATGCCCGGTCCCGCGAGCGGAAATTCGACCTGCCAGAAGGCCTGCCAGCGCGTGCAGCCGTCGATCTGCGCGGCCTCGGCGAGATCTTTGGGCACCTGGCGGAAGAAGCCGTCGATCAGCCAGATCGTGAAGGGCACGTTTAGCGCGACATAGACGAGGATCATGCCGAAGTGCGTGTCGATGATGCCGAGTTTCGCATAGACGAAGAAGAGCGGCAGCGAGAGCGCGATGCCGGGTACCGTGCGCGTCAGCATGAGACCGAGAAAGATCGCGGATTTCGCCTTGAAGCGATAGCGGGCAAACGCGTAGCCGCCGGCCATGCCGATCGCAAGCGAGATTGCCGTCGAGGTGACCGAGATGATCAACGAATTGCGGAAGTAGTCGATGATCGGGATCCCGCCCTGGCCGACGCCGGAGAACATGGCGACATAGGCTTCCAGCGACAGGTCCTGCGGAATCCAGACCGGCGGCTTTGCCATGATCTCGACCGTCGGGCGAAAGGAGGCGAGCACGATCCACAGACCCGGCAGGCAGATGACGGCCATGGCGAGAAAAAGACCGATCGTGTGGGCGGCGGAGAGCAGGCCGGCCTTCAGACGATGTTTTGCGTTTTCGTTCATCTCACCACTCCGCGGCAATCTGGGTTCGGGCTGCCGCCAGCTTCCGGTAGAAATAGACGGTAAAGAGGATGGAGAGCAGGATCGCGACATAGGCCATGGCATTGGCGAGCCCCATGCGGGCGTCGGAATAGGCCGTCCGCGAGACCAGCGTCCAGAGCAGTTCCGTTCGCTTGGCCGGCCCTCCGTCGGTCATGATTTTCACGATGTCGTAGGCGCGCGCCACGTCGAGCGAGCGGATCGTCATCGCGATATAGGCAAACGGCATGACGAAAGGCCAGGTCACATAGCGAAAGGTTTGCCAGGACGTGCAGCCGTCGACGCGCGCAGCTTCGACCGGCTCCTTCGGCATCGCGAGCAGGCCCGCGAGAATGAGGATTGCGAAGACCGAGGTGGACGACCATACCTCGGCGATCACGATTGCCCAGAAGGCGAGCTGACCGTCGATCAGCCACGGGATCGCTTGGGTCGTCAGACCGAGCGACTGCAGGGCATTGTTGATGAGGCCGATATTGTCGTTGAACATGAACTTGAACTGGAAGCCCACAAGGATCGGCGAGAACATCATCGGAAACATCATGATGGTTCTCAGCACCCGCTGTCCGCGCGAGGCCTTTTCGACCAGCATGGCGAGGCCAAGGCCCAGTAGCATCTCGACGTTGAGAGCAACGGTCAGCAGAAGCACGGTGCGTCCGAACGCCGTCCAGAACTCCCAGTCTGTCAGGATGCGCGCATAGTTGCGAAAGCCTACAAAACTATAGAGAGAGGCCGGCTGCGTCAGCCGGAAGGGCGTGAAGCTCGAATAAAGCGAGAGCAGGAGAGGGATGACGACGACGGCCGCCAGGACGATGAATGCGGGCAGCAGAAGCAGGGCGGGTGCCGGTGGTCTCCAGCCTTTCATGTAAGGCTTCTCCTGTGTGCTGTTGGTCTGTTCTGTGGTCGCGGCTTGTGCCGCTTGGACTGCGAAATGCCCCTCACTCCGACCCTCACCCTGTCCGAACGAGGACAGAATGGCAGTCGGGTGAGGGGCCGTCTCTGCTTACAGCTCGCCGGCGTCCTCGAGGATTTCGGTCGCCTTCGCGGCGGCGTCATCGAGGGCCTGCTTGGCGGTCTTGTCACCGAGGATCGCAGCCTGGAGTTCCGGGTAGACGGCGTTGGAGATTTCGATCCAGGACGGCGTCTGCGGAACCGGGAAGGCGTGCTGTGCCGCTTCCTGGAAGGCGCTCAGGACTTCCTTCTTGTAAGGGTCGTCTTCCGCCTCCTTGATGTCCCACTCCCAGACCGCCGTGCGCGTCGGCAGAGGACCGGCCGCAGCCTCGAGCTTCTGGCTGTCTTCATTGGTCAGGAACCACACCAGCGATGCGGCAGCTTCCTTGTTCGCGCAGCTTTCGGTGACCGAGAAGCCGTGGTGACCCGACCAACCCGTCCGCTTGCCGGAGGAGCCGGCCGGCTGAACCTTCACGCCGACATTGCCGGCGACTTTGGAGGACTTCGGGTCGTTGAAGAAGCTCGCCCAGCCAGGCCAGTCGAGGTTGACGGCGATGGTGCCGGAGGCAAAGCCCTGGCCGAGATCGTCCCAGAGATAGTTGGTGGTACCGGCCGGAACGGCCTTGGCCTTGTAGAGGTTGATGAACCAGTCGAGTGCGCGGACGCCAGCTTCCGAATTGAAGGCGGGCTTGCCGTCGGCGTCGAGATACTCGCCGCCTTCTGCGACCAGCATTTCATAGAAGCGGCCGTTGATTGCTTCTTCCTTGCCGGCGAATTGCGTGCCGTAGAAATCCGGCGGGCTCGAGAAGAAGGTGGCCTGGTCCGTCACCTGCTGCCAGGTATCGGGCGGGGCGAGGTCATAGCCGTATTTTTCCTTGAAGGCTTTTTTCTTCGCTTCGTCCTGGTAGAGGCTCTTCTGGTAGTAAAGCGCCGAGACGTCGAACTGGGCGCGCGGCAGCATCACGAGCTTGCCGTCGAGCGTGGAAGCCTTGATGTTCGCCGGCACGAAGGCGTCGATCTCTTCCTTCGGAAGCAGCGCGGCGAGGTCGGTGTAGACCTCGGGATATTGCGGGGCGAAGGACGAGTGGTTCGATCCCACGCACCAGGTGATGTTGCCGGTCGCAATGTCCGACTTGATCTCCTTGTCGAGCTCGAAATGGTTCTTCTTCGAAAGCACGTTGACCTTGGCGCCGGTCTGCTTCTCCCATTCCGCGATCCGGGCATAGAGGGATTCGTATTGCTGTCCGCCGATCAGCTTGGCGTCGATCGTCACGCCGTCGAACTTGCCGGGCAGGTCGGCTGCAGTCACCAGGCCCGCCGAAGCACATATCAGGGCACCGGCTGCGACGCCGGTCAGGAATTTAGACATTCTCTCCTCCCATGTGGGCTCATGTCTCAGCCCTCACCAATGAGAGCTTCATTCATATACAAACCAATCATCCATCCGTCGTCAAGCCGAAACTATTGTGGAAGCCTGATTATCCGTATATGAACGGTTGTATTCACTAAGGAGTGAAACACGTGGCCGACGACGAGAATGATCGCTACCGTGCGCCTGCGCTCGACAAGGGGCTCGACATTCTCGAGCTTCTTGCCGCCGTCGATGGCGGCCTCACCCAGGCCGAGATCGCCAAGCGCCTCGACCGCAGCCCCAACGAGTTTTATCGGATGCTCGACCGGCTGGTGAAACGTGGTTACGTCACCAGGATCGACGGCGACCGCTTCACCCTGACGCTGAAGCTCTTCGGTCTCGCCCAGCTCCACGCCCCGGTTCGCCGTCTGGTTTCCTTTGCCGTGCCGCTGATGCGCGAGCTTGCCGAGGCTTCCCGCCAGGCGAACCAACTGGTGGTCTTCGACCGGGGCAATCCCGTCGTCATCGCGCAGCAGGAGGCGCCCGGCTATTGGGGCATCTCGATCCGCGTCGGCTCGCGCATCAGCCTGTTCGAGACGGGCTCCGGACACGTCCTGCTTGCCTTCCGCACGCCCGAGGAACGCCAGATGATGATTGCCGAATATCTCGGCAGCGGCGGCGACCAGAGCAAGGTGACGGCAGAATTCCTGGGCCGGCTCGACCAGATACGCACGCGCGGTTATGAAATGATGCCGAGTGCCCAGACCGCCGGCGTCATCAATCTCTCTGCCCCTGTGGTCGGGGCCGACGGCAAGGCAATCGCCGCGTTGACTGTGCCCTACATCACCCTGATCAACACGCCGGGTGCCCCGGACATATCGAGCACGATCCACCTGCTCGCCGACACGACCCAACGTCTCTCGGAAATGGCTGGATCGGGTTTCCAGAGCGAATCCTGAGGCTTCGAAAATTCGTATTTGAAGAGGCAATTTTTCTGTGGCAGGTTTTCTTGCGTCACAGAGGAGGACCCGCGGCATGATCGTCGACACGCACCTGCATCTCATCTACCGCGAGCGGCTCTCCTATCCCTGGCTGAAAAATGTCCCGCCGCTCGACGCCGACTTCACCTATGAGCGCTATGCGCGGGAAGCACGGCGCCTGGGGATCGGCGCGACACTTCACATGGAAGTCGACGTCGCGGAGGAGGATATCGAGCGGGAAACGGACTTTGTCGGTGATCTCGCCGGTACCGAGAAGAGCCTCCTCGTGGGTGCGATTGCCTCTTGCCGGCCGGAACAGGCGGGGTTTGCCGACTATCTGGAACGGGTCCGGGCCGGCGGCTTCGTCCGCGGCTTCCGTCGCGTCCTGCACGTGGTGCCGGACGACGTTTCCGAAGGACGCCTGTTTCGCGAGAACATCAAGCGATTGGCGGGAACCGGGCTGCCCTTCGATCTCTGCGTGCTGCCGCACCAGATCGAAAAGGCGATCGCCCTTGCCGATCTCGCACCGGACGTTCCGTTCATTCTCGATCATTGCGGCGTGCCCGACATCAAGGGCGGCGGGTTCGACGCCTGGGAAAGACCGCTCGCGGACGTCGCCCGACGGCCGAACGTGACGGTCAAGCTCTCGGGGCTGCCTGCCTACGGCGCGGAAGACTGGACGCTCGAGGACCTGAAGCCGTATTTCGTGCATGTCGTCGAGACGTTCGGCTTCGATCGCATGGTCTGGGGCAGCGACTGGCCGGTCTGCACCCTCGGCGGCGGCCTCTCGACCTGGGTCGGTGCAACCCAGGCCCTGCTTTCCGGTGTCAGCCTCGGAGACAAGGAAAAGGTATTCTCCGCCAATGCCCGGAGGATTTGGCGGCTGACGTGAGGCAGGCCGCCGGATCGGACAAGCGTAAGATATGAGGAAGCGGGGGCGATCAGCCCCCGAAGCTCTTCAGAAAACCATCGTTCAGGCGGTCGATCGCGGCCTTGACGGGTAGGCTGCCCCGGACCGCGTCATTGACGATATGGGAGGCTTCTTCCTGGAACGGCATATAGCCGTCATGGCGCGGCCGCAGCCACGCGCCTTCCAGGGTGCGGCGTGTCGCGCGATAGAAGTCGAGCGTCACCGCGTTGGCCGCGTCATTAGCCCACGCGGCAGCATGTCCGGGCTGGCCGCCCGCGCGCCAGTAGAGATCGGCCTGTGTCTCGCCGCCGGCAATCCAGTAGGCGAAGTCGATTGCCGCGTCCCGATCGGCCGAGAAGGCGGAAACCGCAATTCCCGTGCCACCGAGCGCGGAGCCGCCCGAGCCGAGGGTTTGGCCGAGGGACAAATCGGCGAAGGCGATGCGGTTCGCACGGAAGCCCTCGAGCGAATAGCTGACATAGCCGTAGATCAGCGGCGAAACCGTGAAGGGCGATCCGGCCTCACCCATGCGGTCGAGCACCGCGATCGGATCCATGGCGAAGCAGGCCGGATCGCTAAGGGCGGCAAGCTCGCGGATCATCTCCAGAGCCCGTCCGCCGATCTTGGCATCCGCGAACGGCGCATCGGTCGTTACCGAGCAGGGCCGGCCCAACTGGCCGCAGAGGGTGAAGAAGCTCATCAGCGAGTGCGGCGGGCGTAGCGGCAGCAGCACTTCGCCGACGCGGGCAAGATCGAGAACCTCGTTCCAGTGGGCCGGCGCGGTGCCGAGCCTGTCGGGACGCCAGGCGAGCACCTGGGTCGCGGCATCGATCGGAAAGGCCCATTGGTGGCCGTGCCAGTTGTAGCTCGGAAACGAGGCGCCGACGCTGCCGTCCGCCAGCGCTGCCAGCTCTTCCCGCCGCTCGGGAATGTCGAGCGGCGTCAGACAGCCTTCGGCGGTGATCTGCCCGACATGGGGGTGATCGATCACGATCAGGTCGTATTGGCGGGCAAGCTCCTCGACCGGGAAACTCTCGAAATCCTGCAGCGAGCGCTTGTCCCAGTCGATGGTGACGCCCGTCTTCGCCAGCCAGTCGGCCGAGCAGGCGACCATCGGGTCGTAGCCTCGCGGATGGCTCCAGGTCATGCCTTTCAGGCGGCGGCTCATCGGTCGAACTCCGCGCGGATCGCAGCCGTGTGTTCGCCGACGAGCGGCGCGGCGCGTCTACCCATCGGGCGTACCCCGTCGATCCTGACCGGGCAGCGCGTGGTTCCGACCGAGACGTCGTCCTCGCGCGTCACGGTCTGCAGCATGTCGAGCACGGCAAAGCCTTCGCTGGACAAGAGCTCCTCCCAGTCGAGGACCTTCGAGCACCAAATGTCGGCGGGCTCGAGGATGGCAAGCCAGTGGTCAACCGTTTCCCCGGCAATCCGCTCGGCGATGATCGACTTGATCTCGTCGCGATGCGTGAACCAGGACTTCGGGTCGTCGCGGTACGGCGACAAGGCGTCGACGCCAATGAGGTCCTGCAGGCGACCGATCGGTGTCATGGCGATGGCGAGGTGGCCGTCGCGCGCCGGATAGACGCCGTAGGGCGCCGAGAGATAGGCATTGGCGTTGCGGAAGGAGGCGCGCTTCGGCATCCGCCGGCCGTCATTCAGGTGGGTCGTCAGAAGCTCGAACTGCAGGTCGATAAGGCTTTCGAGCAGGCTCGTCTGGATGTGCGCGCCCTTGCCCGATAGGCCGCGGCGGACGAGGGCGGCGAGGATGCCTTCGCAGGTATTCGCGCCGGCAAGCATGTCGGCAATCGAGAGGCCGAGCGGCACCGGCCCTTGGCCCTCGTCGCCGTTGAGCCACATTACGCCCGACCTCGCCTGGGCAAGAAGATCCTGCCCCGGTCGCATGACCCAAGGCCCTTCCTCGCCATAGCCGCTGATCGAGGCATAGACGATCGAGGGATTGATCGCCTTCACGGCCTCGTAGTCGAGCCCGAGCCGCTCGATCACGCCGGGGCGGAAATTCTGGATCATCACGTCGGCCTTCGCGAGCAGCTTGCGCAGGAAGGCGAGATCCTCCGGGTTCTTGAGGTCGATGCCGAGGCTTTCCTTGCCGCGGTTGATTGCGTGGAAGAGCGTGGAATCACCGCCGACGTCGGTGTCGCTGAGATAGAGCCTTCGTGACAGGTCGCCGCCGTCGGGCCGCTCGATCTTGATCACCCGGGCCCCGAGGTCGAGAAGGCGCAGCGAACAATAGGGGCCCGAAAGGAACTGGCTCATGTCGACGACGGTCAGACCCGCCAGCAACGATCCGCATCTATCCTGCATTCTTCGCTCCTCCCGTCCGCCGGCGGGCCCTGTGGCGCAGCGACTGTCTTGAAATTCTTATGTGAATGCTTCTTTCACATATGAGTAGTTCGCGCAAGAGGGAAGCAAGACGCCGGGTTCGTCTCCGGCGGTTTGACAGGGCTCGCAAAACTTGGCAGCACTGATGGGAAAGAGGGGCGGAAGAGCGGATGGCGAGACGATCGGAAGGGCAGACACGGCTGGACGATGCGGCCCGGGCAGGCTGGCTCTATTACGTTGCCGGCCGCACACAGGACGAGATCGCCGCTGCGATGGGGATTTCCCGCCAGAGCGCGCAAAGGCTCGTCTCGCTGTCGATCGCGGAGAAGCTGATCAAGGTCCGGCTCGATCATCCGATTGCCGCGTGCATGGAACTCGCCGAGGCCCTTAAGGACAAGTTCGGCCTGAAGCAGGTCGAGGTGGTACCGTCCGGCGGGGGAGGGGATTCCGCGACCGTCGGGGTGGCCGAGGCAGGTGCCGCCGAACTCGAGCGCTGGCTGAAGCAGAGCGATCCGCTGATCCTCGGCATGGGGACCGGTCGCACGCTTCGGGCGGTGATCGACCAGCTCTCGCCCATGGAGTGCCCGCAGCACAAGATCGTGTCCCTTACCGGCAATATCAGTCCGGACGGGTCGGCCGCCTATTTCAACGTCATCTTCTCGATGGCGGATGCGGTGAAGGCGCCGCATTTTCCGATGCCGCTACCGGTTCTCGTCTCCTCGCGCGCCGAACGCGATCTCCTGCGCAGCCAGCCGCTCGTCGCTCCGACGATCGAACTCGGTTCGAAGGCCGACGTTACCTTCGTCGGTGTCGGCCATATGGGGCTCGATGCGCCGCTGCTGCTCGACGGCTTCTTGACCCGCCTGGAAATGGAGGCCCTCCTCGAAACCGGTGCCACCGGCGAAATTTGCGGCTGGGTTTTCGGCTCCGACGGCAAGCTTCTCGACGACCCGGTCAACGAGCGTGTCGCCAGCATTTCCATCCCTCCGCGGGAGACCTCGACGGTCATCGGCCTCGCGCGCGGACGGCGCAAGCATGCCGCAATCCTGGCAGCAGTACGCGGCGGCCATGTGAACGGTCTCATTACCGACGAGGAGACGGCACGCTCTCTGCTGGAGGCGACTGCGGCAGCGTCCTGAGCTGCAGACGCCGCCTGACGGGAACTCGACCCACCTGGGAGGTCAGAGCAATGCGATCTTTCCTGTCGCGAGGTCGTACTGAGCGCCCACGACCTTCACTTTCCCGGAACCGACATAGTCGGTCAGGATAGGGGAAGCTGTCTCGAGGCGGTGCGCCGCCTGTCGCACGTTTTCTGCGATCGAGGCGGACAGCAGGTCGGCGGGCTTCGACTTTTCCGCCGTCTCCACGGCGGGCTTGATGTCGCGGATCATGTCCTGCAGATGCCCGGGAAGCGTCGCTCCGTCCTTGATCACCTTGATCGCTGCGCCGACCGCACCGCAATTGGAGTGTCCGAGCACCATCAGCAACGGCGCGTTGAGGTACTTGACGGCATATTCGAAACTGGCAAGCCCGTCGTTGTTGAGGAAGTTGCCGGCGACGCGGACGACGAACAGATCGCCCGGTCCCTGGTCGAAGGCAAGTTCCGGAGCGACGCGCGCGTCGGCACAGCTCAGGATCGCGGCGATCGGATATTGCGCGTTCACGCGCGCCGCACGCCCGGCCGAGTAGTCATTGTTCGCCGACGTGTTGGCGGCATAGCGGGCGTTGCCCTCCATCAGGCGCTGAAGCGCGGCATCCGGCGAGATCGCGTTCTGCGGCGTGTCCTGCGACCACGCCGTGCCTGGTGCCATCATCGACATACCGGCGAGCGCCGCACCTCCGAGGACCAGCCCGCGGCGGGACAGTCGCGTCGCATTCACAGAGCACAGGTCACACATGACGATACCTCACAATGTTTCGCCCATCGGGATTGAAGGAAAATCTGCCGCATTGACCACGAAAACCAATCGTTAACCGTTTGGCAGAGGTGGCAGCCATAACCGCTGGTTGATTATTGTCATTCGTGGCATGCAACTGCAAAGTCCAAACTTTGCAGGGATTGTCGATGAGCGGGTCATTGCCGGACGATCGTGAGGAGGGATTTTCACGCTGCTCTCCCGGAGTCGCGGCGCCGACGAGTGTGTCGTCGCTTGCGGCATCCCTGATTGCGGGACCGCTCTTCACCGAAGCGCTGGTGTCCTATTGCGTCGAGATGACTCGTCCGCCCGAAGTGTCCTGGCCGGCCACCAAGCTGTTCGGGCAAAGCATGCGCTACATCGTCTGCTTTGATCTCATCGGGAACCACGCCCGGTGGCGTCGCGACGGCAGGGAGCCGCCGACGTTGACGGCATTGCAGCGGAAGGTGCCGGCGAGTGCCCGGCAGGTCGCAAGTTTCGTCGATGCTCTGAAGCACGGGGGATACGCAATCGCGGAGCGGGGTGCGGATCGTCGCAGCCTTCATCTCCGCCCCTCTTCCGCGCTCCTGAAGGAAGTCGCGCGCTCCCCGCTCGCCTTTCTGGAGGCCTCGGAGCTTCTCCTTCCGGCATCGGCACCGCTCACTGGCCTTATCCACAACGACGAGATTCTGCTCGCCGACTGGCTCGGTCGTTCGGCGGAGCGGTTCCATGACGAGGATATCTATTTCTCGCCATTCCCGATTATCGTGCAGCTCGCCGAGCGCGACAGCGGCTATCCTCTGCTTGCGGCCGTCATGGGCGCGCATTATGCCGCGCGGTCAGGGAGCACGTCATTCACGCTCCCGCTAACCTATGCGGGGCTGGCAGAGAGGTTTCGCGTTTCCAGGCAGCACGTCGGCAATCTCCTGATCGAGGCCAGGCAAAGGGGCTGGTTCTCGGTCGCCCGGGGCGGTCGGCCCCTCGTCGTTTCCGCGGACCTTGTCGACGAATTCGAACGATGGGCTGCAAGTCAGATGGCACTCTATCGCATCCTTGCCGAAGAGATTACCGCCGCTGCCTGATCGCCACGCGTTCCGTCGAGAGAAGAGAGGATCGTCGGACCGGTCGCCGCCTTTTTCTTGTGCGTCAACACACCTGTCCGGCATGCAAATTCGAGCTATGCCTGAAGATGATGATGCAAGGAGGGCCCTTCCCATCACCAAAAGGGAAAGGACAGATCGTAAGGTCTACAGAACCAGAGACGATGCAAGAGCGGACGTGTTCGACTACATCGAGCGCTTCTACAATCCGAAGCGCCGGCGTTCGACACTCGGCTTATTCCGCCCAATGGGATTTGAAAACAAGGTGGGATTAGCCTAACGCGGTGTCCGAAAAACCGGCAGCACTCGACAGGCGCTCCAGGTCTTCCGAGATCGCGGAAGCTGCAGATTTTAGGACGGGCGCAAAGCGATCGATGGCCTGTAGGTCCGTGGCAAATGCAGACTTGAAATAGGTGAGGCCGATCGTGGCAAGCACGCTACCGCCCTTGCTGATGATCGGCACGGCAATCGTATTGGAGTTGCGAGGCTCGACCAGGGACGAACGGGTCGCATACCCGTCCTCCCGGATCCGCCTCATGAGGCGGTCGATCTCGTTCGGATGGTGGCTCAGTGCATCCTCAGGATTCTCCGAGTTCTTGAGAATACCCATTGTCAGATCGAAGGCTTCGCGGTCGAGAAAGGCGACATAGGCTAGCCCGAGGGCTCGCGTCAGCATTCCAAGCCGGCGATTGACGGTGCTGTGAAAGGGGGAAACCGGGCTGTCGGGCACGGTGCTGAAACGCACGACCATCGCATCATAGTCAGGCAGGGCGATTGCCACGGGCCATTTGTGCTTTCTCGTGAGAGCGATCGCCCAGGCGCGGCCGGCCTCCACCACCATCGGCCCCTTGTGGAACCCCGAGCTCAAGGAGGTGACGAGAGCGGTGACCTGATACCCGCCCTGCCGCGTGTCATTCTCCACATAGCCGGTCTCCTCCAACGTCTTGAGGATGCGAACCAGGGTGGGCTTGGGGAGCTTGGTGCGTGCGTGAAGCTGAGCGATCGTGTTGATCGGCTGCAGATTGAGCTCATGCAGCACGGTCATCGCGCGCTCGACGGATCGAATTCCCATCGCTTCCTCCTTGCGACACCTCCGTTCCGTTTCGGCCGGCGGAACGCCCCGGACGATAGGTTGTGGTCTCGTCAAGTCAAGGCCTAAGGCTGCAGCACATGTTCACGGAGGATGGCAATGGCCGCTGCAGAGGATACGAAACGCAACCGGGAGGAAGTTCGGGCATTAATCGCCGGGGTGGATGAAGAGCGTGCGGCGGCGCTGTTGCGCGGCGCGCTGGACCTGCATGTCCATTCCGGTCCCTCGACGATGCCACGGCAGCTCGACCACCTCCAGGCCGCGGAAGAAGCCGTGGAGGCCGGGATGCGAGGGCTGCTGTTCAAGGATCATCACTATTCGGTCGCACCGTTCATTCCGCTGATCGAGCGGGTCCTCGGCGACCGCGGCCTGTCCATGTTCAGCGGCCTGGTGCTCAACAATTCCACCGGTGGCCTCAATCCGTTCGTCGTCGATGCGCAGTTGAAGATGGGGGCGAAGCTCATCTGGATGCCGACAGCACAGGCGGCCAACCACATCAGAAGCGCGCATCGCAAGGTACGGCTGGCATCCAATGTCCAGTTGCGGAACTCGCCGGGGCTGACGGTCGTCGACGGCTATGGCAACATTCTCGACGAGGTGAAGCAGATCCTCGACCTGATCGCTGAGTTCGACGTCATCCTGTCGTCCGGGCACCTGCATGTTTGGGAGATCTGGAGGCTCTTCGAGGAGGCGCGGGTGCGGGGGGTCAAGCGGCTTCTCGTCAATCATCCGATGTACGGCCTGCACTTCACGTATGACGACATTCGTGATCTGGCCGCCATGGGTGCCCTGATCGAGCAATCGGCCGCGCTCTATGTCGATAGCCGGTTCAACGTCTTCTCGCCGCAGGAACTGAAGGAGCACATCCTCGCTGCCGGTGTGTCGCGATCCTCGATCGGCTCGGATCTCGGCCAGGTCGACAATCCCACGCCGGTCGAGGGAATGCGACAGGCAATCAAGCTCTGCCTCGCGCTGGGCTTTAGCGAGGAGGAGGTGCGGACCATGGTGGCGGATAATCCCGCGCGACTGGTTGGCCTCATCGAGTGATGGCAGCGGGCAAGAAAGCGCGAGCGTCAGAGAGACAAAGGGACCGGACGGCCAGTTCCTCGCTCGGTCTGCGTGGACACGATACTTAAACCCTGCGAGCATGGCTCACCGCCAAGCGGCTTCCTAGGCCCTCAAGGGACCATTCCAATTGGCAATCCGCCGCAGGCGGCTCCAAGGAGAGACAATGCCGACGATCGAACTTCCCGATCTCCCCGTGCCTGGGGTGAGCGTCGTCACCGGAGGGAGCAGCGGGATCGGCAGGGCCACTGCCGCCCGTCTGGCGGCGATGGGCTCGACCGTCGTCGTCGGCTACAATGCGAGACAGGATGCGGCGCACGAGGTCGTAAGCGGCCTTTCGGGCAGCGGCCATCTCGCCATGCGGATCTCGATCGACGATGGAGCCTCGATCGCTTCGGCGGCCGCGGCCGTGAAGGAAAGGTTCGGCAAGGTCGATGCGCTCGTCAATTGCGGCGGTCAGACGACACCGGTTCGTGCGGCGGACCTCGAGGGTCTCACCGATGACATCTTCGATCGCACCGTGATGCTGAACCTGCGCGGTCCGTTCGCGATGGTCCGGGAATTTCGCCCGTTGCTGGAGTGCGGCGACAATCCGGCGATCGTCAACATTTCCTCGATTGCCGCCCGCACCGGCATTGGCAGCAGCCTCGCCTACCTGGCTGCAAAAGGGGGACTCGATTCGCTGACCATCGCCCTTGCCAAGGTGCTCGCACCGAAGATCCGGGTCTTTTCCGTCTCCCCGGCGGGGGTCGACACCGACTTCGTTCCACAGCGCACACGCGAACAGCTCGAGCAGGTGGCGCTGAGACTGCCACTCGGGCATGTGACGACGCCGGACGACGTAGCGCGGGCGGTCGTCGCCTGCATCGTCAATCTCACGAGTTCGACCGGCATCATTGTCCCCGTCGACGAGGGGCGTCACCTTTGATCGCCTCCGCAGTCCCTTGCGCACGTGGGCGGAGGGTAAGTGGTCGCGCTTTGTCGTCAGACGAAACGTCACCGAGAACGCGTTGCGACGGGTGGCGAAGCTTATACTCTTTCCCAACTCAATCCCGCGACGGTATCCAATGACTGGAAGCATGGAAAAACGAAAGTTCTACATCGACGGACGCTGGGTTGAGCCTGTCGTGCCCGCCACGATCGGCGTCGTCAATCCCGCAACGGAGGAAACCTTTGCCAGCATCAGTCTCGGCTCGCGCGAGGATGTCGACAAGGCCGTGGTGGCAGCAAGGCGCGCCTTTACGGTCTACAGCGAGGCGAGCGTCGAGCAACGCCTCAATTACCTAGAACGAATCATCAGGGGCTTTCGCGCCAACCTGCCGGAACTGGCGAGGTTGATGACACTGGAGATGGGGTCGCCGATTACCTTTTCGACGGAGCGTCAGGCCACGGTTGCGCTCTTCCATTTCGAGGAAGCCGTTCGCGTTCTGGCGAGCTATGCGTTCGAGCAGCGGATGGGAAGCGGCATCATTCGCCGCGAACCGATCGGCGTATGCGGTTTCATCACCCCGTGGAACTGGCCGCTCAACCAGGTGGCATCGAAGGTCGCGCCCGCTCTTGCCGCCGGCTGTACCGTCGTGCTGAAGCCGAGCGAACTGGCGCCGCTGAGCTCGATGCTGCTTGCGGAGATCATCGACGAGGCGGGCCTGCCGCCGGGCGTCTTCAACCTGGTCAACGGAGATGGGCCGACGGTGGGCGAGGCAATCGCCAGCCATCCCGGCGTCGACATGATCTCGTTTACCGGCTCGACCGTGGCCGGCGTCCGGGTAGCCAAGCTGGCGGCCGACAGCGTGAAGCGGGTCGCACAGGAACTTGGCGGGAAATCGGCGAACCTCATCCTCGATGATGCCGACATCGCAGCGTCCGTCCGAGCCGGCGTCCATGCCTGTTACACGAATGCCGGCCAGAACTGCCAGTCGCCAACCCGGATGCTCATCCCCCGATCACGGCGGGACCTGGCCTTCGAAGCGGCCCGAAAGGCGGTCGCTGAAATCCGCCTCGGCGATCCCCTTGATGAACAGACGACCATGGGCCCGCTGGTGAGCCGTGCCCAGTTCGACAAGGTTCAGGACCTGATCCACGCCGGTATTCAGGATGGGGCCGTCCTGGTGGCCGGCGGTCCCGGTCGGCCGACGGAAGTCAATCGCGGTTATTATGTCCGGCCGACCATCTTCGGTGATGTGACGGAAGACATGCGCATTGCGCGGGAAGAGATTTTCGGGCCGGTTTTGTCGATCATGAACTACGAGACCGAAGAGGAGGCGATCGCGATCGCCAACAACACGCCGTTCGGTCTTGCGGGATTTGTGCAGTCGGCAAATCCGGAGCGAGCGCGAAAGGTTGCAAACCGCATCCGCGCCGGACGCGTCTATCTCAACGGCGCGCCCTTTGACCGCAGCCTGCCATTCGGAGGCTACAAGCAATCCGGCAACGGACGCGAGTTCGGTCTGTTCGGCTTCGAGGAATATCTCGAGGTCAAGGCAATACTTGGCTATCCATCATAGCCTCGTCAGCAGATGCCGTCTCGACAGGAGGAGGTCGAGACGGTGCGCATTTCCGGACCGCAGTCGATCCCGCCACAGAGGCGCCGGCTGCTCGTCCGCTTTATCGGGAGGTTCACATGAAAGTCGTCCAGGACACCTTGCTCGGATTCTTCTTCACCCTGACCGGCTGCGTCGCCTTGTCCATGGCGTGGCAGTATCCCTTCGGCACGTCCGGCCGGATGGGGCCGGGCTATTTTCCGGTGATCGTGTCCGGCCTGCTGGTGGTGACGGGGATTGGGGTCATCATCCGCTCGATGGCGGCGTCCGGCGACACGGTCGCACAAGTCCGCTGGAAGCCTCTATTGCTTGTTCCTGGCTCTGTCGTCGTTTTCGGCCTGGCGGTTGAGCCGCTGGGTCTTTTCGCCGCTGTCTTGCTGATGCTCGTTATCAGCGCGGCAACGAGTAGCAAGTTTCGCTGGAACTGGACGGCGCTGGCCGGAGCACTGCTGTTTGCCGGCCTTTGCTGTCTACTCTTCGTGCAACTGATCGGTTTGCCGATGCCGCTGGTCGGCACCTGGCTGCAGTAATCAACGCGCGACGAGGGACCGGACATGGACATTTTTGACGGACTTCTACTAGGTTTTTCGACGGCCACAACTTTGTGGAACCTGCTCTACTGTTTCGCTGGCGTCCTGCTCGGCACCGCGGTTGGGGTCTTGCCGGGGCTCGGGCCGATTGCGACGATCTCCATGCTCTTGCCCTTCACCTTCGGGCTGCCAGTCGACACTGCCCTGATTATGTTGGCCGGGATTTTCTACGGCTCGCAGTACGGCGGCTCGACAACGGCCATCCTGATGAACCTTCCGGGCGAGGCGTCGTCGGTAGTGACCACGCTCGACGGTCACCAGATGGCAAAACAGGGCAAAGCGGGCCGGGCTCTGGCAGCGGCGGCGATCGGCAGTTTCTTCGCAGGAACGGTCGGAACGCTTTTCATTGCAGTTTCCGCGCCCCTGCTCGCCAGTCTGGCGCTGACCTTCGGGCCCGCCGAATACTTTTCGCTGATCGTGCTGGGGCTTATCACTTCCATGGTCCTGGCCAGCGGGTCGCTGCTAACGGCTTTCGGCATGGCACTGTTCGGCATGATGCTCGGGATGATCGGCACTGACGTCAATTCTGGCGCCGCGCGTTTTACCTTTGGTTCGGCAAATCTGTTCGACGGACTGGACTTCGTGGTCGTTGCAACCGGGATATTCGGCCTTGGCGACATCCTTGCCAACCTCGAGAACGAACGAGACCGAGAGGCCAGCACGGCACCCATCAGCAGTCTCTTTCCCACCCGTGAAGACCGCAGGCGCATGGTCGCGCCGATCATACGGGGGACCGGGCTCGGTGTCCTGCTCGGCGTGCTGCCGGGCGCCGGGGTGCTACTTGCCTCCTTCTCCGCCTATGCCCTGGAAAAAAAGGTCTCCCGCCATCCCGAGGAGTTCGGGCGGGGCGCCATCGAAGGTGTTGCCGGTCCCGAGGCGGCCAATAACGCGGCAGCGCAGACCTGCTTCATCCCTATGCTGACGCTCGGCCTTCCGGGAACGGCGACCATGGCGCTGATGATCGGCGCACTGGTGATTCAGGGCGTTCAACCCGGCCCCGAGATTCTGACGCAGCAGCCGGCGCTGTTCTGGGGGCTTGTCGTGTCGATGTGGCTCGGCAACCTGATGCTGCTGTTTTTGAACCTTCCGCTTGTCGGCCTCTGGGCAAGGCTGATCTCGGTCCCTTATCACTACCTTTTTCCGATGATCTGCGTGTTCGTCGTGATCGGGGTCTACAGCATCAACAACAGCGTCTTCGACGTCTACATGATGGCGCTGTTCGGCGTACTTGGCTATTTCTTCCGGAAGGTCGGCGCCGAGGCCGCGCCCCTCATCCTCGCCATGATTCTGGGTCCGATGGCCGAAGAATATCTGCGGCGGGCGCTCCTGATTTCGCACGGCGATGCCAGCATTTTCTTCACCTCGCCGCTCAGCCTGGGCACCCTGTTCGTGGCGATGCTTCTCCTGCTGTCGATCGTCTCGCCCCGGTTCCGCCGTGTGCGGGAGGAAGGATTGCAGGAGGCCGACTAGTCCACGCGCTCCGCGCGACCACCAACCAACGAAATGTTCGAGGCGTCATGGAACCGAACCAAGACATGCGACTGCAGGCCCTTCTCGATCGCGAGGCGCTTTTCGACCTGGTCCGCCGGGAGCGTTTCGCGCGCGATCAGCGGAGATTCGACGTGATGCGCGCGTGCTTTCACCGCGACGCCTATGTCCGTACGAGCTGGTACGAAGGACGTGGCGGTGACGCCTATGTCGAGGCGACGCGCCAATGGATGGGCAATACCGGCAATAGCAAGCACTGGGTGTTTCCGGCCTTTGCGCGCGTGAAAGGGAACAGGGCGACGGTGGAAAGTCCTGCCATGATCTTCAACAGGGCGCGCCTTCACGGCGTGGAGGTGGACTTCCATGTCTTTTGTCGTTTCTTCTCGCGTGCGGTCCGGGAAGAGAGCGATTGGAAGCTCCTCTCCTTCGAGGTTCTGTTCGAAAGAGATGTCATGAAACCGGTCAATCCCGCTGAACAGCTTCCGGTCGACTGGCAGCTCCTGGCGACGATGCGGCCATCTTACAAGTTCCTCACTTACATCCAGAGCCAGCGTGGCGTCACCGTCAATCCGGATCTGCTGGGCGACGACCGGCCCGACAGGCTGGATGCCTTTCATGGCGAGGAGGAACAGTGGCTGGCCGATGGCCGGAAATGCTGAACGGCCGGCAGCATTCCATCCCGCGAAATGGGGGCAGCCAAATTTTCGTAAACCGGTCTGGCCGCGCTAGTTTGGCCGAAGAGGCCCGATAAACGGGTATTGGGAGGAGCAGCTATGAACAGACGTGAATTCATGGTGTTCGGCGGGGCGGCTGTGATGCTGACCTCGAACCGTATTGCCTTCGCGGATCAGTGGCCGAGCAAACCGGCCGTGGTCTTGTCGGCCTATCCGCCTGGGGGCACCAGCGACATGATTACACGCCTCGTCGCGGATGTCCTGACGGCGAAGTTCGGCCAGCAATTCGTGGTCGAGAACCATGCGGGCGCGGCGGGTGGCCTGGCCGGCGGTCGGCTCGCCCGCGCGGCGCCGGATGGATACACGATCATGATAAGCGGCAGTGCGCCGATAGCAGCCAACAAAGTGGTTCAGAAGAACCTGGCCTATGATCCACAGGTGGACTTCACGCCGATATCGATCATTGCACAGAGCCCGGCCTTGCTGAGCGCCAGTCAATCCGCTCCGGCCCAGTCGCTGCAGGATCTGGTCGCCTATGCCAAGGCCAATCCCGGGCAGGTCAATATCGGCAATCCCGGCGCCGGCACAAAGGGGCACATCGCAGCCGCCATCATTGGCCAGATGGCGGGTGTTGAAATCAACCACATTCCCTACAAGGGCTCTCCGCCGCTGCTGGCAGACCTCCTCGGCGGCCATATTCACTTCGCCCTGGACGCACCTTCCAACTATCTGCCCCACATTCGCGACCGGAAGATCCACGCGCTGGCCGTCACCTCGGCCAAGCGCGCACCCGAATTGCCTGACGCGCCAACCGTCCAGGAACAGGGTTTCAAGGATTATGAGCAGACACTGTGGTTTGGTGCCGTGGGACCGAAGGACATGCCGGCGGAGATCGTTGCCGCAATGAATGGAGCGATCAGGGAGTGGGTCGAGACAGCGGCCGCCAAGGAAAAGCTGGCATCGCTGGGTTTGACGCCGGTCGCCAACTCTCCGGACGAGATGCGCGCGGCGATCCAGCGTGAGATCGATTCCATACGTCCTCTGGTCGATGCGGGTCTGGTTCAGCCGACCTGACCGGATAGCTTTTCGGCTCCTCGGGAAGACCATGCACCTTGGACCGGCGGCCGCGACGATCGTCGCGGCCGCCAGCCTTGCCTCTCCTCTCGGGGGCATTGGATAGTCGGCCTCGTTCAACACCCAGCCTGGCTTCAGGGAGAAATCCATGCGCGGCGGCGCAAAAATGTCGACGAGCTGGTTCACCTCGGGGGATTCGGCGGTGGTCGTGTGAATGGCCGGGGGTGGGATCACGCAGATCGAGGGTGAACGGCAATAGAGGTGCTCGTCGTCACGCCAGATGTTCATGTCGGTGGTCCAAGGCCAGCGCAGATGATGGGTGAAGGCGCCGCTCAGCGCCAGAGAGCACTGCTCGAAGTCGTCATGGTGATGGGGCGAGACCTTGTCGCGCTCCCGCGGACCAATGCGTGGCGTCAGGTAATTGATCATGAAGGTCGTGCAGCGATAGATCCGCCCGAAACGCGAGGGATCTTCCGGGACATCCAGCGTGTACCATCTGACCTTGAGCCCACCCGGTGGCTCCGGCCAGGGTTCGAACGGCGGCACGTTTGGGTGCGGCTCCCGGAAGGCGTCGCTGTTGGCTGCCGCCTCCGCCATGTCGGTGGACTTCGGGGTAAAGAGCCGGACGATGGTCCCCGCCGTCACCAGGCGGATCCGGCTGGCGCCTGGCGGTATGAAGACGACGGAATAGCCCGGAACGGTCGTCGTTCCATCCTTCGTGGTGACTTCGACCGTCGTTTCCCTGTCGGGGATGATCACCGCATATTCGTCAGCCTGCTCCTTGCGGGCAAAGACGCCGTCCTGCCGGCCCGCGCTGTAGGCGACGACGAAATTCTGGCCCCGGCTGACCCAGGTCTCTCCGGTCTCGTCGGAGACTTGCGGCGGCTTCTCGTAAAACAAGCCGAGTTGCGAGCCGAAATAGCGGCTGTGCAGCCTGGCCTCGGTTGGTTGGGCGGCATTGGCAAGGCTGGATCTGGGGTCGCTTGAAACGTACATTTGTCCCTCCATTTGGTTTCGACGGGATCTATTCAGTCGCAATCATCAGGCCGCCCTGGGCAGCTGTCTCTTGAGGCCCAAGATCTTGCGGGTCTCCGCCGGGGTCGCAACGACTCCTCCCAGCTCCTTTATGATCCGTACCGCCTTGCCGACGAGTTCGGCATTACCCTTCGCCAGGACCCCCTTCTCGAGGTAGATGTTGTCCTCGAGGCCAACACGGACATGTCCGCCCAACAGCCAGGCCTGAGCCAGCATCGGAAACTCCATCCGGCCGATCCCGAAGGCTGCCCAATGGGAACTGGCGGGCAAAAGCGAGGTCAGATAGGCCATGGTCTCCGGCGTCGCGATCGCGCCGTAGCGCACGCCGAGCACAATCTGGAACAGCGCAGGGGTGTCCAGCCGACCGTTTCGTATGAACTCATTCGCCAGTTGGATGTCGCCGCTGTCGAACACTTCCAGCTCCGGTCGCACGCCGGCATCACGGATAATGGCGGCCATAACGGCGAGATTGCCGGGGGTGTTGATGACCACCGAATTACCCGAATACATCGTATTGAAGTCGAGGCTGCAGATCTCCGGTCGAAGCGCCGCGATGTGCTCGACACGGCGCTCCGGTGCCATAAGCGTGGTGCCGGGACCGGCGACGCTTGGATCGTCCTCGCTCGGGACGAACCTCTGACCCGGACCCGTGGTCAGGTTGATGATGACGTCCTCCTCTGCGGATCGCAGGCGCTCCACCACTTCGCGATAATGCTGAAGTTCCATGCTCGGCCGTCCATCCGGATGCCGCACGTGGATATGGACGATCGCAGCGCCGGCTCGCACCGCCTCAAGGGAAGAATTGGCGATCTGTTCCGGTGTCACCGGCAGATAGGGCGTTGAATCAACGCTGGTCATATTACCCGTAATGGCGCACGTTATTATGGTTGGATTGGTCAAAGCTCACTCCCTCGTTGCGGAACATCCTGCGCGCGGACAGGCGGTCGTCGCATGTGTTCGCGCAGATCACAAAGTCTTTGCGGGGCCGTTTCGCATGCAGAAACTGCCGGCTTGCCGGCCTCATCATCCGACGGTCGAGCCCGCGCTGCCCCTTGAAGATGAGACGCCGCCTTGTAAGGCTGGGCAATGACGGCACGTGCCGACACCCTGTTTCAGATCAACTGCCCGCCCGCAGTTGGTCCCGTTTGATAGCCGCATGGTCCCGAAGGACGTTTGTGGCAGACGATCTCAGGAAGTTATGGTCACTGCCGACCAGAAATACTGTTGCTCCCAAGGCACGGAAAGTTGCCGCATCCGCTGGGCTTGTCGCCAGGATCGCCAACGCTTTTCCGGCGGCCCCGGTTGCCTCGGCAATGCGGATGGCCGCTTCTGCGGCCAGTTGCGCGGCGTCCGGATGGTCACCGAAGGCGGCCGTCAGGTCGCCACGGCCGATGAAAACTGCGTCCACTCCCTCGACGGAGGCGATTTCCATCGTGCGCTCCACGGCCTCCAGATCCTCGATCATGAGGATACAGGCGAGTTCGGCATCCTGTGTCCGCATGTGTTCCACCCTGCCTCGCGAGCCCCACAGGCCGGCCCGGGTCATCGAAGCGAAGCCGCGCGCCCCTCCGATGTAACGGCAGGCGGCGACGATGGACCTTGCCTTTTCCACGCTCGTGACATGGGGAACCAGGATGCCGGAAGCGCCGCAATCGAGGGCAGAAAGTACGGAAGCTTCGCTGGCGTCGGCAAGCCTGACGAGCGGGGCAATATTGCTCGCGCGGCCAGCCAGAACCATAAGATCGACCTGCGCGCGGTCGAGCGGGGCGTGTTCCTGGTCGATGACGACGAAGTCCATGCCCGTTGCCCCGAAGATCTCGATTGCCTGGGTCGTCGGCAGTTTGACGAAGGTCCCGAGCATGGCTTCCCGCTGGACAAGCCTTTGACGGAAGAGCGTGAAAGACGGATTCATGAAGCCTCCTCTGATCGTGTTGTGGCGATCTTAGGCGGGCTTCCCGACGTCGTCCGAGACAAAGTCCGGCCGTTTCTCAGGTCGGAACGCGGTCGGGAGTGGTCGCGAAGGATGGTTGGAGCGCGTTTCCCTGCAGACGTTTGAGATCAAGGAGGATCTCCGACGCGGCCGACTTCAGAACCGGCACATAGCGCGCGCACGCCTCCTTCTCCGATCGAAAGGCAGTGGTGAAATAGGTGAGCCCCAGGCTGGCTACCGCACGGCCGTCTTCGTTGAAGATAGGCACGGCGATTGTGTTGGAGTTCTTCGGCTCGACGAGCGAGGAGCGCGTTGCATAGCCCGCCTTGCGGACCTGCTCCAGCCGCTTGTTGAGCCGGTCCGGATAATGGGCAAGGGCGTTCTCGGGATCCTCCGACTTGCGCAGCATGTCTATGATCAGGTTGAGCTCTTCCAGATCCGTGAACGCCAGATAGGCCAGTCCGAGCCCGCGGGTGAGCAGCGGCAGTCGCATGTTGACCGTCTTGTGGAAGGGCGAGATCGAACTTTCTGCCACCGTACTGAAGCGCACGACGGCCGCGTCGTGGTCGAGAAGGGCGATCGAGGTCGGCCATTTGTACTTGCGTGTAATGGCGATCGCCCAGGGACGGCCAGCTTCCACGACCATCGGCTCCTTGTGATAGCCCGAACTGAGAGACGCCACCAGGCCGCTGACCTGGTAACCGCCCTGGCGGCGATCGTTCTCCACATAGCCGGCCTCCTCCATCGTCTGGAGAATGCGCACCAAGGTCGGCTTCGGCAGCCCCGTCCGCGTATGAAGATGAGCAATCGTACTGATCGGCTGCAGGTTCATTTCCTGAAGGACGCGCATGGCGCGTTCAATTGCCCGAATTCCCATGCTGCTCTCCTCCCCAGGATGTCAGCGTCTTGTTTCGTCTGGCGGAATGCGGGGACATTACGTTGTGAGAACCGTGAGTCAAGTTCTATGCAGACGCCCTCGGCGCGCGGAGAGACAATCATGGCGTCGGCGACCTTCCGCGAGGAGGAGCGAGACCTGACGTCGGGTATCGATGATCCCTCCCCGTCCGGTCCTATCTCTTCCTTGGGATGTACGGAGCGCCCTTCATCTGCGAGGACATGCCGGATGGGCGCTCTCTTGCGATTATCAGGGCAGGCCCAGCGATCGGGCTTTAGGTCGCCCGCAGATCTTGTAGGCAGAGGTGCGGTTGCGGCGTGCGTGGCGCTTCGTCACGGCTCGTCGAGATGGACGCCCGAAGGAGGATGCGGAGTGGCGGTTGAGATGATGCGCTTTGTCGAGGTCGAAAGACCGGGCGGCCCGGATATGCTGCAGATCACAGAAGGGCCGAAGCCGTCTCCCGGGGAAGGCGAGGTGCTGATCCGGGTGGCGGCTGCCGGCGTCAATCGGCCGGATGTCCAGCAACGACGCGGCCTTTATCCGCCGCCGCCGGGTGCGAGCAAGATCCTCGGACTGGACGTTTCCGGCCTCATCGAGCAGGTCGGCGAAAACGTTCGTGGCCTTGCCGAGGGGGATGCCGTCTGTGCCCTTACCAATGGGGGAGGCTATGCGGAATACTGTACCGTTCCCGCCGTCCAATGCCTGCCTGTGCCGCGAGGCCTGAGCTTTGCCGAGGCTGCCTCGCTTCCGGAAGTCTTCTTCACCGCATGGAACAATCTCATCTGGCTCGCGCGACTGGAGGAGGGGGAAAGCCTGCTCATCCAGGGCGGGACAAGCGGTGTCGGCCTGGCGGGCATCCAGATCGCCAGGATCCTCCGCAAGGCCACCGTGTATGTGACGGCGAGCACTGCCGAGAAGCAGAAAGTCTGCATTGATCTCGGTGCCGCGGCGGCCGTAGATTATCGCGGGGCCTGGGATCAGCAGATCCGCGATCTTGCCGGCGGCAGCGGGATCAACGTGATCCTCGATGCGCAGGCCGGCCCCTACACCCAGCGACAGCTCGATCTGCTGACCTTCGACGGCCGTCTGGTGTTCATCGCCAGTCATCTCGGGGAAACGGCGACGGTCAATGTCCGGTCCCTCGTTCGCCGGCGATTGACGATGACCGGCTCGACGCTGCGGCCGCGGCCGCCGGCCTATAAGGGCCGGCTTGCACAGGAGCTGATCGATCACGTCTGGCCGCTCATTGAGGCGGGGCAGATCGTCACCCGCGTCCATTCCGTGATGCCGCTCGAAGAAGTCGCGGCCGCCCACGAAATCCTCGACGCCAACCAGCAGATCGGCAAGGTCGTGCTGGCCGTCGACCGGAAGCTCGCACATGCGGTTCATCACTCGCGGCAGGATGGACGGTTCCCCTGATCCTGGGTGCCGGGCGATCCAGCTTCGAACCCCTGCGACGCCGCGCGCGCCATGGCCGCGGGTCGAGAACCGCGGCCTCAGCCCGGATAGGCGAGCGCAGGCCCGCCGCCTGTGTGCCCGCTGCGAAAACCTTCCTGCAACCATGGCCGCAGCCACCATAACCCCCTTCCGGAGAGCGAAGAGTCTTCAAGCTTGTCTGTCCGGCGCCCGTGCTGCCGATTTCGTTCTTCGGAACGCACCTTGCGAACTTTTGCATTTGGCCGGAGCGGCTGCCACTGTGCGCCCAAGCGGACACCATGATGTGAGGAGGAATCGATGGTCGTTTGGACAAAGGGCTTGAAATCTGGGCTGGCTGCGGCAGCGTTTGTACTGACCGGTGCGGTGGGGGGTCTCGCGGAGGAGCAGTACCCCATCGAGACGGTACGCATGATCGTGCCTTATGCGCCCGGCGGCGGTGGTGACATTACCGGTCGCATGATTGCGGAGGAAATCAGCAAGCGCCTTAAGACGACGGTCGTCGTCGAGAACATCGGCGGGGCAAGCGGCACGATCGGAACGGAAAAGGCGGCGCGTGCCAAGCCGGATGGGGCAACCCTGCTTTTGGCCGGCAGCGCCATCTTCACCACCGCTCCGCATCTGACCCAGATCGGCTTCGATCCGCTCAAGGATTTCGTGGCGATTGCCAATGTGAGCGAATCGGTGCGCATGCTGAGCGTGCCGCCGTCCCTCGGCGTGAAGAACTACGATGAGCTCGTCGCCTATGGCAAGGCCAATCCCGGCATGCTGAATTACGCGTCTGTCGGCGTTGGCTCGACCGGCCATATCATCTGTGTCGATTTCCTGCGCAGTGCCGGTGTCGAGGCCCGGCATATACCCTATAGTGGCGCGTCACAGGCCGTCCAGGCACTCCTGTCGGGCGATGTGCAGTTCGTCATCGATGCGATGGTCATTCCGCCCACGCGGGAAGGGAAG
Organism: Ciceribacter azotifigens; assembly: GCF_048159625.1. NCBI lineage: Bacteria > Pseudomonadati > Pseudomonadota > Alphaproteobacteria > Hyphomicrobiales > Rhizobiaceae > Ciceribacter > Ciceribacter azotifigens. The sequence continues at coordinate 29,670 of NZ_JBLQTA010000014.1, forward strand.
CTGGTGCCGATTGCAGTGCCCGGCGAGAACCGCCTAGCCGACTTCCCGGCTGTGCCGACGTTCCGGGAGGTGGGATTGAAGGACGTCCGGACCGGCGGCTGGCAGGCCGTGATGGCACCCGCAGGGACGCCCCCGGAACTCGTCCAGATGATCGAACGGGCGCTGAAGTCTGCGAATGAAAGCCCGGAGTTCCGCACGGCGCTGACCCGGGCTGGCTTTTCGCCGCGCTTTCGCACCGGCGCCCAGCTGCAGCAGGAGCTCGAGGCGGAATACACCTATTTCGGCGAACTGCTGAAGAGCATGGACGTCAGCAAGAAGTAACTGCGCCCGACCAGGGGGTTGCATGGGAGTAACGGGATGCGCGCCACCGTTTGGCGCGCATCGCCCTTGGTCTTGGCTGGAAAGGGAATTTGAGATCAATGCTCGACAGACGCCCAACGTCCTCGACCCTCAGTGCTGCCGCTGCGGAATGGATCACAGGATTTTCGCCAGACACCGTTCCCGAAGCGGTCCTTGAACATACGAGGCTCCAGATCCTCGACATGATCGGTGTGATGATCGCCTCGAGCGGACTCGACGTGGTCGCTGCCGCGCGCCGGGCCGTCGCCGATTCGGATGGTGCCACCGGTCCGGCCTTCTCGCTGACGGATGCCGCGCCCACGACGCCTGCCAATGCGGCCTTCCTCAATGGCGTGATGTCCGCGGTTCTCGAATTCGATGACACCCACATCCAGTCCAACATCCACCCGACAGGCGTGGTCCTGTCGGCGCTCCTGCCCGAGTGCGAACGGCTCGGACTTTCGGGCAGGGATCTCATCGAGGCCCTCCTCGTGGGCAGCGAACTTCTTTGTCGCCTCGGACTGATCTCGCCGATCCGAATGCACGAGGTCGGCTTCCATCCAAGTTCCACATACGGCATCTTTGGCGCGGTCTGGGGGCTGGCGCGTCTACGACGCCTGTCGGTCGGACAGACCATCCACGCGATCGGCACCGCCGCCAGCCTGTCGGCCGGCTCGATTGCCTCGTTCGAGGACGGGACGTCGACAAAGACACTGCATGTGGGCATGGCGGCTTCGGCAGCAGTCCGCGCGGTTGCCCTGGCCGGCCAGGGAATTTCGGGTCCCCATCCTGTCTTCGAGGGTAAGTTCGGATGGTTCAAGAGCCATTTCCAGTCGGCTCCCCAATTCCGCTTCTCGGCCTTGACCGATGAACTCGGTGCACGCTGGGAGGTGTTGAACATCGCCTCGAAGGCCCATCCCTGCGCCTACACCCTTATTCCGTTCATCGCCGCCGCCATCGCGCTGCGCGACGCCCATGGCTTTGCCCCCGAGGAGATCGACATCATTCACTGCGATATCATGCCACGGTCGTTTGCGACCGTCTGTGAACCCCTTGTCGAGAAGAGGCGGCCCCGGACGAGCTGGCATGGGCGCATCAGCCTGCAGCACACAGTCGCCGAGGCGCTCGTGCTCGGCCGCATGGACAAGTACGCCTATGCGCCTGAAAGCCTTGTCGATCCACGGATCAATGCGGTCGCGGACAAGGTCGTCCACCGCCCGGACCCTGTGGCGGCTGCCGATATCAGCAGGTCTCGCGCCACCGTGTCGGTCCGCCTCAATGATGGCCGCGAATTCACCCACACCATCGAGGATATGCCGGGAACGCGCCGCAACCCGATCGGTCATGAAGACTATCTGCGGAAGTTCAGGAGCAATGTCGAGGGGGTGATCTCGTCAGGGCACGCAGACGAACTGGCCCGCGCCCTGCTCAGGCTCGATGACATCGATGATGTCGGTAGCATCGTTCGCGCTCTAAGGGGCTGGATCAACGCTCTCTGAGGGCCGGCGAGAAGGCTTGCCGGGGACCATGTGAACCCCGTTGCACCAAAAGCCCGCATATTGTCGTTCTCCTCAGCCGGCTTTAGCCCGGAGTCCGGTCGGTCCGGTCGACGGGACGCCGCCGGCCCTTACCCCGGGGATATCCTGAAACCGAAAGGGCCGGAGCATACTTCGATGCTCCCGCCCCTTGTTGGAAAAATTGCAGTCCTACCCTCATTCGCTTGCTTCCAGCGCGCCGCGCTTCACCAGCGATGTGGTGGCGGCAAGCAGGATGACGATGCCAAGTAAGACAAACGTCAGGCTGATCGGGCGATTGATGAAGGTCATCGGATCGCCGCGCGACAGCGAGAGGGCGCGACGGAAGTTTTCCTCGAACATCGGCCCGAGCACGAAGCCAAGGATGAACATGGCGAGGCTGCAGTCCGCCCGCTTAAGCACATAACCGACGGCGCCGAAGATCACGAGCGTCAGGATCTGCACAGAGGAGAAGCCGATCGAATAGACCCCGACGGAGGCGAAAGCGAGGACGAACAGATAGAGCCACTGGTAGGGCACTGTCAGAAGCTTCACCCAGAGGCCGATCAGCGGCAAGTTCAGAATAACGAGCATGAGGTTGCCAATCCACATGGACCCGACCAGCCCCCAGAAGAGGTCGGGATTGGTGCTGATCATACTAGGCCCCGGATTGATCCCCTGGATCATCAGGGCCCCCAGAAAAAGAGCCATGACCGGGCTGCCCGGGACGCCCAGCATCAGCGTCGGTATGAACGCAGTCTGGGAGGCCGCATTGTTCGCCGCCTCGGGCGCAGCCACCCCCTCGACGGCGCCGGTTCCGAAACGGTCCGGGCGCCGGGAAATGCTCTTCTCGACCATGTAGGCGGAAAAGGAGCTCATCGCCAGGCCGGCGCCCGGCAGGATTCCGAGGAAGGATCCGAGCGCGGTCCCGCGCAGCACGGCCGGCCATGCGAGGCGAAACTCCTGGGCATTCGGCCAAAGCCGCCCGACCGTCGTCGTCAAGACCTCCGGCTTTCCGGAACTGCCGATGGTTGTGATGATTTCCGAGACGGCAAAGAGCCCGACCGCCAGCACGGCGAAATCGATCCCATCCCGGAGTTCTGAGATGCCGAAGGTGAAGCGGAAGACGCCCGAGGCGACATCGGCACCGGCGAGACCCATCAGGACGCCGAGAACACCGGATCCGATGCCCTTGATGAAACCTCCCTTGGCGATCGAGGCCGTGGCGATGAGCGCACAGAAGACGAGGGCTGCATATTCCGCCGAACCGAATTTTGCCGCGATCGAAGCCATGCCCGGCGCGGCAGCGGCAATCAACACCGTGCCGACCGTGCCGGCAAAGAAGGAGGCGAGAGCGGCAATTGCCAAGGCCGACCCCGCCCGTCCGTGCCGTGCCATCTGGTGGCCGTCGAGACAGGTTACGGCAGATGAAGCTTCGCCCGGCAGATTGAGCAGGATCGAGGTCGTCGATCCGCCGTAGGCCGCGCCGTAATAGATCCCCGCCAGCAGAATGAGTGAGCCAGTCGGGGGCAGGCCGAACGTCAGCGGCAGAAGCAGCGAAATCGTGATGATCGGCCCGACCCCGGGCAGGACCCCGATCGCCGTTCCAAGTGTCACGCCCAAGAGGCAATAAAAGAGATTGTCGATGCTGGCCGCGACCTGCAGGCCCATGAGGATCGATGAGAAGAATTCAGGCACGCGCGATGCTCCAGTCGATCAGATGGAAGGGTATGCCCAGTCCGACATAGAAGATCGCGACAACGATCGCCGCGATGGCGAGAAGAAGGAGCGGCAGCTCCGTCAGACGTCCCCGCTTGTCGGCCAGCCAGCCGATGGCGACGAGTGCGACGAGGCTCGCAAGCAGGCCGACCCGGTCGATCAGCAGTCCGAAAGCTAGGAGCGCGGCGAGAATGGCAAGGAAAGGGCGTATCTCCTCGCGTGGCATAAGAGCGATCGCCTTTCGCCCCTCGTCTGCGAAATGGGCCTGGAGCAGGAGCGCGACTCCAAACATCAAAAGCGTGGCCCCGAGCAGTATCGGCAAGGCACCCGGTCCCAACTCCGCGAGGCTCCCGAATCCATATCCGACACCGAGATAGACTGCGATGCCGCCTACCGCGATGAACAGAACGCCGACTGCATGGTCTGCATGAAAACGCATATCACCCCCTTGTTTCTGGCAACGCCTGCGGTCGCCGTTCTCGAGCATGAAGTCGTTCTTGCGCTTCAAAACCGGCTCGGATGGTTCGTACAGGCGCATTCCCCTTGCTCTTAACGCAGACCTCCCATCTGGGCCAAAACCGAAAAGACTGCGTTTCGATGTTCGGAATGGACGGGAGGCATTCAGATCATCACATGATACCTCGCATGGCCGGACCAGTGTTATGGACAAAGGCTGACTTAGCGGCGACGTCATTTCGTCCAGGAAGAGGACTCGTTGGGGAGGTCTTCACTGGACCGTGATCTCGCTCGCGACGTTTAACAGATGGCGACGACGGGTGTATAATGGCGACGAGGTTCAACAGCAGCCTGCCGAGAAGGAGGACACATGATGCCTGTTGTATCGCAAGTCGATGTCCACGAGGCCTTTCCAACCGGAGCCTATCGATCACATGGGCCTACGCATCATCTTTACACGTCCCCGACTGCGAAGATGGACTTCCTTCACGGCTTGATGGCTCAGGAAGGCCGTCCTTGCGAGGGGATGAACTGGCGTCTGCTTCTCTTGGAGTGGCGTTACGATCTGACAGTCTTGTTTGGCAATGTCCGAGACTGGATCAATTACATCGATCGGCAGTTTGATCGAGATTGAACGTATGCCCTGTAGATTAAGGCCGTGATGCCCTCGGCATCAAGGTCGGCCATGACGGCTTTTGCTTGTCATGAATTTCCGCCGGCGTTTGCGTCAGGCGGATCGCGAGCACACCATGATCACATCGAATGCAAATGGGGCAGCGGTGGTGTCATGTCAGCAGTGACCTCAGGCCACGGCCTAGACAAGATTCACACGAAACCGATCTCGTCTTCGCTGATATCTACGTGTCATCGCTGCGGATGCATGACCGAGCTGCTTTTGCACGTATCGCTCATCGCCTTCAGCGGAGCGAGCAAGTCCCGCACGTAAAGAATGGCCTGAAAACTCTTTTGCGCGCTTGAGCTCGGAAAGATAGGTCTCGAACGCCGGCGGCCATCGCAGCCCGCTTTACCAGCCGCGACGCCTCTTTGTCATCCAACCGTTCCGGCCCGACAGCCTTGCCCTTTGCCGTAACCCGGCGGAAGAGGGGACCATGCGCAAGCCTGGCGAACTTGATCCAGGAGACGATCGCGGCAAACGGGCACGTTGCGCGGATGGGCCGCGGCCGACCTCGACCTCGCGCGAATTCGCGCTATGTCTGAAGATGATGACGCAAGGAGGGCCTTTCGTGACTGTAAGACGCATCGTCGCCAATATAGCCTGTGTCGAACCGGACGATGCAAAGGCGTTCTATGGCGACATCCTCGGACTTGAGGTCGTCATGGATCACGGCTGGATCCGGACGTTCGCCAGCGATGCCCAGGCGAGGGTTCAGGTGAGCTTCGCATCCGAAGGCGGTTTAGGCACAGCGGTTCCCGACCTATCGATAGAGGTCGACGATCTGCAGGAAATGCTGGCGCGCGTTGCCAAAGCGGGCATTCCGATCGAATACGGACCGGCAGTGGAACCCTGGGGTGTGCGCCGGTTCTATGTTCGCGATCCCTTTGGTCGACTAGTGAACATCCTCACGCACCTCTAAAGCCGTAAACGTAATGCGCCCGGTTGATCGCCGGCAGCCGCTCCGGCGAATTGACAAATTGTGCGGGCCCACAACAGTCGGGCGGATCCATCCTCACCTTTGGCCTGGTCAGTCTCCTGCGACAAAGGCCCGATAGCCGACACCAGCGGTGCGGCACCGAGCGCGACTGATGGGTCTTGGCGTTCGGCTGGTTGGACAATCTCAAGCGAGATCATTGCATCAGAACGTCCACCTCCAGTCTGCAGGGACCATGTCATGGAGATGACACACTCGACAGGAAGATCACAACTCAACAGTGTTCCTGGGGTCGCAAGAGTAAACGTGTAGTGGTGAAAGAACGGCGCAGGCGAATCGCTGATCTGCTTGCGTCGATCGCCAGCAGAGACATAAGCCGCAATACCAGCGCGGATTCCGGCGGCAGCAAAGCGGATAACATTGTCGAGGTTCGTGCTTCCAGGCCCGTGCGAAACTCGATGCCTCCGTCACTTTTCGTGCCGGAAGATCGTCACGATCTGGCGGCCGATCTCGTCGGGGGTCAGGCGGCCGGGGCGATACCAGCTGGAGACATTGTTGAGCAGCGTCAGCAGCAGCAGGCGGTAGACTCCGCGGTCAAGGGCCGGGTCGAGCGGCAGGGCGGCAATCAGGTCGCGGAACACCAGTTCGAAAGTGTCGCGCTTTTCCACCAGCCGTTCACGGATCTCCGGCGGGGCCGAGGCGAAGTCATTCATCAGCGGCATGGTCAGCGAATTGGGATCGAGCTGGATTTCCATCATGGTGACGCATGCCGCTTCCAGCCGTTCCCACGGATCGGAAAGCGGCGCGATGGCCGCGCGGATGCGATCCTCCGCCACCTGCAGGGCGATGTCGTGGATGCGGACGAACAGCGCTTCCTTTGACTTGATGTAATGATAGAGCGAACCGCCGAGCAGCCCGACCCGCTCGCCGATATCGCGCACCGACGTCGCCGCATAGCCGCGTTCGGCAAAGAGGGTGGCGGCGGCTTCCAGGATATCGCGATGGCGGTCGCTCAGGCCACTCAACTGCAATGCGCCCACCAGCGCGCTTCGCGGCACGCGCAGCTCCTCCCGGCCATCTCCGTCCGTCATTGCATCTCCCGGCATTCGTTCATCGTCCGACTGCACCTCTTCAATGCTCATAGCCCAGACCGGCGCTTTTCCCAAATGCCCTTGCAACACTCTCCACTGACTTCGCAAGTGCGAGAAGAATTTTGCACTTGCGAACTGTAACAATCGTTTGGTACAAACATAGCCATCAGCTGAAGGAGGAGAGGTTGAGCGAGGTACCGAGGGAGGCCATGGACTTCGACGTGGTGATCGTGGGTGCTGGACCGGCCGGCCTTGCGACGGCGATCCGCCTCAAACAGCGCGCGATGGAGGCGGGCCAGGAAATCTCCGTCGTTGTCATGGAAAAGGGTTCGGAAGTTGGCGCGCATATCCTGTCGGGTGCGGTGATTGACCCTTCCGGCCTCGATGCGCTGTTGCCCGAGTGGCGGACCGACCCGGACCGGCCACTCACGACCGAAGTCACCGACGACCGTTTCCATTTGCTCGGCCCAGCCGGCTCTGTCCGCCTGCCCAATGCGCTGACACCGCCGCTGATGAACAACCACGGCAACTTCATTGGCTCGCTCGGCAATGTCGCCCGCTATCTCGGAGCGCAGGCCGAAGCGCTCAGCGTCGAGATCTATTCGGGTTTTGCGGCGACCGAAGTGCTTTACGACGACAATGGCGCGGTTGCCGGCATCGCCACCGGCGACATGGGGATCGGTCGTGATGGCGAACCGAACGACGATTTCACCCCCGGCATGGAGCTTCGGGCGAAATATACCGTGTTCGCCGAGGGCGCGCGTGGCAGCCTGACAAAGCAGCTTCTCGCCCGTTTCAACCTGACCGGGGGACGCTCGGTGCAGAAATTCGGCATCGGCATCAAAGAACTCTGGCAGGTCAAGCCGGAAAAGTTCCGCAAGGGACTGGTGCAGCACTCGATCGGGTGGCCGCTCGACATGAACACCGGTGGCGGCTCGTTTCTCTATCATTTCGACGATCATCTCGTGACTGTCGGCTTCGTGCTGCATCTCGACTACAGGAACCCGACGCTCTCGCCCTTTGACGAGTTCCAGCGTTTCAAGACCCATCCCTTGATCCGCGACGCCTTCGAGGGCGGCAAGCGCATCGCGTATGGCGCACGCGCGCTAACCGAGGGCGGCTACCAGTCGGTGCCGCAGCTTTCCTTCCCCGGCGGGATGCTTGCCGGCTGCGCGGCGGGCTTCATGAACGTGCCACGCATCAAGGGTTCGCACAACGCCATCCATTCCGGCATGCAGGCGGCGGATGCCGTGTTCGACGGGCTGGCCAGCGGCCGCGCCAACGATACGCTTGAAGCCTATGATGCCGGCTGGCGCACGTCGGCGATCGGGCGGGACCTGAAGCCCGTTCGCAACGTCAAGCCGCTGTGGTCGCGTTTCGGCACCGTGCTCGGCGTCGGTCTCGGCGGCACCGACATGTGGCTGCAGACGCTGTTCGGTATCTCGCCCTTCGGCACGCTCAAACACAGGAAGGCCGATTTCGAGTGCCTGAAGCCGCTCTCGGAGGTCACCCCGATCCGCTATCCGAAGCCGGATGGGAAGCTTACCTTCGACAAACCGTCTTCGGTGTTCGTGTCGAACACCAACCATATTGAGGACCAGCCGGTGCATCTGAGACTTGCCGATCCCGCCATCCCGCTCACCCGCAACCAGACGCTCTATGGCGAGCCGGCGCGGCTCTACTGTCCCGCCGGGGTCTACGAGGTCGTCTATGACGACGAACAGGCGAAGACGGGTCCCCGTTTCGTCATCAACGCGCAGAACTGCGTGCACTGCAAGACCTGCGACATCAAGGACCCGTCGCAGAACATCACCTGGGTTCCGCCCGAAGGCGGCGGCGGCCCGAACTATCCCAACATGTGACGCCCGACCGGACAGGAAGAAGAAGACCATGCCTGCAATCTATATCGTCGACTACCTGCGCAGCCCCTTTGCACCCGCCTATCGCGGCGCCCTTGCCGGCGTCCGCCCCGATGATCTCGCCGCCGGCGTCATCAAGGCGCTGGTCGACCGCTCCGGCATCGATCCGGACGAGATCGAGGACGTGAACCTCGGCTGCGCCTTCGCGGAAGGCGAACAGGGTCTCAACATCGCCCGTTGTGCTGCGCTGATCGCCGGCCTGCCGCAATCGGTCGGCGCTTCGACCGTCAACCGCTGGTGCGGCTCGTCCATGCAGGCGATACAGATGGCGGCTGGCGCGATCGCGATGGGTGCTGGTGACGCCTTCGTCGCGGGCGGCGTGGAGAGCATGAGCCGCGTGCCGATGATGGGCTTCAACCCCATGCCGAACCCGGCCTGGAGCGACGCCCAGCGCATCGCCTTCCTCAACATGGGACTGACGGCGGAAAACCTTGCCGACCGCTACGGCATCTCGCGCGAGGAACAGGACGCCTATTCGCTGGAAAGCCAGAAGAAGGCGCTCGCCGCCCGCGCCGATGGCCGGCTGGCGGCCGAGATCGTGCCGGTTGGCGATGTCGCCGCCGACGGCTGCCCGCGCGAGACGGATACGCAAAAGCTCGCCGGCCTCAAGACCGCCTTCAAGGCCGGCGGCTCGGTGACGGCCGGCAATTCCTCGCCGCTCACCGACGGTGCATCCGCGACGCTGGTCTGCTCGGAGGACTTCGTGAAGTGCCATAGCCTGACACCGCTCGCCCGCATCTCGGGCTATGCGGTCTCCGGTTGCGCGCCGGAGATCATGGGCATCGGTCCGGTGGAAGCGAGCCGCAAGGCGCTGAAGCGCGCCGGCATTTCCGCCGCCGACCTCGACGTGATCGAGATGAACGAGGCGTTCGCCGTGCAGGTGCTTTCCTGCTGCCGCGATCTCGACATTGATCCCGCTCGCCTCAACCGCGACGGCGGCGCAATCGCGCTCGGCCATCCGCTGGGTGCGACCGGCGCTCGCCTTGTCGGCAAGGCGTCGCTGCTCCTGAAGCGCGACGGCGGACGCCATGCGCTCGCCACCCAGTGCATCGGCGGCGGTCAGGGCATCGCCATGGTTCTGGAGGCCGCATAATCATGTCCGAGATCAGAAAAGCCGCCGTCATCGGCGCGGGCGTCATGGGTTCGGGCATCGCCGCCCATCTCGCCAATGCAGGGCTCGACGTGGTGCTGCTCGACATGGAGAAGAAGTTCGCCGACGGCGGCGTCGCCCGCCAGCTCAAGGCGGGCGGCTTCATGGACCCGGCATTCGCGACGCGCATCGCTACCGGCTCGACGAAGGACGACCTCGCGCTGATCGCCGACGCCGATTGGATCGTCGAGGCAGTCGCGGAAAAGCTGGAGATCAAGCAGACGCTCTACCGCGCCATCGACGGCGTCAGGAAGAAGGGTTCGATCGTCTCTTCCAACACATCGACCATTCCGCTGCATTCGCTGGTCGATGGGCTGCCGGAGGGCTTCGCCGCCGATTTCCTCATCACCCATTTCTTCAATCCGCCGCGCATCATGCGGTTGCTGGAACTCGTATCGGGCAAGGTGACCAAGCCTGAAGTCGCCGCAACGATCCGTGACTTCGCGGATCGCGGCCTCGGCAAGAGCGTCGTCATCTGCAAGGATACCCCCGGCTTCATTGGCAACCGCGTCGGCAACTACTGGATGGTGGTGGCGCAGAACGAGGCGATCGAACTCGGTCTCGATGTCGAGGAAGCCGACGCCATCATCGGCAAGCCGTTCGGTATTCCTTCCACCGGCATCTTCGGACTGCTGGATCTCGTCGGCATCGACCTCATGCCGACCATCCTGCGCAGCCTGCAGAAGGCGACGCCCGCCGGCGACCCGGTGAAGGACTATGACGCCGAACCGGCGTTGATCGCTCGCATGATCGCGGAAAACCGTCTCGGCCGCAAAAGCGGCGCGGGCTTCGTGCGCCTTTCGCCCGACCGCAAGCCGCGCGATGTGACCGACCTCAAGACCGGTGACTACCGGCCGCAGAAGGCGGTTTCCTCCGAAAGCCTCGATGCCTCCGGCGGCGATCCGCGCGCGCTGATGGAACATGTCGGCCTCGGCGGTCGCTATGCCTCGGTGGTTATGGAAAAGGCGCTCGCCTATGCCGCATCGCTGGTGCCGGACATCGCCGACACTCCCGATGCCGTGGATGAGGCCATGCGCACCGGCTACGGCTGGAAGCAGGGTCCGTTTGAACTGATCGACCGGCTCGGCGCCGGCTGGCTGAAGGTACGGCTCGAAGCGCGCGGCGTTGCCGTGCCCGCCTATCTCACGCTTGCAGCAGAAAAGGGCGGCTTCTATTCGGTTGTCGGCGGAGAGCGCGCCAACCTTTTGCCTGACGGCACGGTCGAGCCGATCGCCAAGGGTGACGGCGTGCTGCTCGTTTCCGACCTCAAGCTCGCCGGCAAGCCGGTCGAGGACTGGGGTGCAGCGAGTCTCTGGGATCTCGGCGACGGTGTGGCCTGCCTCGAATTCCGCACCAAGATGAACACCTATAATGCCGACTTGCTCGACGCCATCAACAAGGCTCTCGAACGGACGGCCAGGGATTTCAAGGTGCTGGTGATCGGCAGCGATGCTGCCGTGTTCAGCGCGGGTGCCGACCTGCGCGTCTTCCTCGACACGGTGGAAAAGGGCGGCCGCGAGGCGCTGGGTGCCTTCATCGACCATGGCCACCGCACCTTCAAGGCGGTGAAATACGCCCCCTTCCCGGTGGTGGGTGCTGCAGCCGGGCTGGCGCTCGGCGGCGGCTGCGAGATCCTTCTGCATTGTGACGCGATTCAGGCCCATGCGGAGCTTTCCATCGGCCTCGTTGAAACCCGCATCGGCGTCGTGCCGGGCTGGGGCGGCTGCAAGGAAATGATGCTGCGCTTCTCGGCCTCCACCGCGGCGCTACGGGGGCCGGTCGCGCCTGCGATTGCCGCGTTCAACCTGATCGCGCCAGCCAGGGTTTCGGCCAGTGCCTTCGATGCCCGCAACCTCGGCTATCTCAAGGCCACCGACGGCATCACCATGAACCGCAGCCGGCTGATTGCCGACGCCAAGGCAAAGGCGCTATCGCTCGCGGAAGGCTATGTCGCGCCGGAACCGGCGGTGATCACCATGGCCGGGCCGTCGGGCGCTTCCGCGATCCACAACATCATCGAAGGCGAGGCGCTCGCCGGTCGGGCCACCGCCCATGACGGAGTGGTCGGGAACGCGCTCGCCAATGTTCTGACCGGCGGACCTTCCGCCGATCCACTGAAACCGCTGACGGAAGACGATGTGATCGCGCTGGAGCGCGAGGCCTTCGTCGACCTGCTGGCAACACCCGCAACCGTGGACCGCGTCAAGCACATGCTGGCGACCGGCAAGCCGCTGCGCAACTGAACAAGAAGAGGCAAGGAACTCCCATGGCTGGCTATATCCCTCCCGTCGACGACATCTCCTTCCTGCTCGGCGAGGTCTTCGACTTCGACGCGCAGATGGCCGCCCTTCCCGGCTTTGAAGAGGTCAATACGGAACTCGCAACGAGCGTTCTCGAAGAGGGCGGCAAGTTCTGCGCCGAAATCCTCGAACCGCTCAACCGCCCCGGCGACGAGGAAGGCTGCAAGCTGGAAAACGGGCTGGTAACGACGCCGAAGGGCGTCGCCGACGCCTACAAGGCCTTCGTCGAGGCGGGCTGGGGCGGGCTGTCAGGCGATCCGGAATTCGGCGGACAGGGCCTGCCACGCGTGCTGCAGATCCTGCTGGACGAGATGCTGTCCTCCGCCAACCTCTCCTTCGGCCTGTTTCCGGGCCTGACCCGCGGCGCGGTCGAGGCAATCGCCCATCATGCGAGCGACGAACTGAAGCAGAAATATCTGCCGAAAATGATCTCCGGCGATTGGACGGGCGCGATGGCGCTCACCGAATCCTCCGCCGGCACCGACCTCGGCCTGCTCACCACCCGAGCCGAGCCAGTGGGTGACGGTTCCTATGCGATCAAGGGCACCAAGATCTTCATCTCCTCAGGCGACCAGGATTTCGGTGGCAACATCGTGCATCTGGTGCTGGCACGCCTACCCGATGCGCCGAAGGGCGTGAAGGGCATCAGCCTGTTCCTGTCGCCCAAATTCCTCGTCAGGGAAGACGGTTCGCTCGGGGAGCGCAACCGCATGTCGGTCGGCTCGCTGGAGCACAAGATGGGCATTCACGCCCAGCCGACCTGCGTGATGAATTATGACGGCGCCATCGGGTGGCTGGTCGGCGAGCCCGGCCGCGGCCTCAACGCCATGTTCACGATGATGAATGCAGAACGCCTGTTCGTCGGCATCCAGGGTCTCGGCATCGGCGAGGCCGCCAACCAGAAGGCCGTTGCCTACGCCCGCGAGCGCCTGCAGGGCCGCTCCGCCGACGGTGCGCGCGGTCCGGTGCCGATCATCGAACATGCCGACGTGCGCAAGATGCTGCTGACAGGCCGCTCGCTGACCGAGGCCGGGCGCGCGCTCGCCATCTGGACCACTTTGCAGATGGATATCGCCGCCCGTCACCCCGATGCGGAAGCCCGCCGCACGGCCGATGGTCTCGTCGCGCTGCTGACGCCGGTGGTGAAGGCCGCCTTCACCGATTTCGGCTTCGAGATCGCCGTCCAGTCGCAGCAGGTGTTCGGCGGCCACGGCTATATCCGCGAATGGGGCATGGAACAGTATGTGCGCGATGCCCGCATCGCCCAGATCTACGAGGGTACCAACGGCGTGCAAGCCATGGACCTCGTCGGCCGCAAGCTGCCGATGGAAAACGGCGCGGTGGCGCGCGGCTTCTTCGCGCTGGTGCGCGGCGAGCTTTCGGCGACGAAGGGGCCGGCCGAACTGGAAACGGTGAAGGCCTCCGTCATCGAAGCCCTTGCCCGGCTGGAGAAACTGACGGAAGACTTGCTGGCCAAGGGCACAGATCCGGCGGAGGCCGGAGCGAGCGCCACCGACTACCTGCGCTTCTTCGCGTTGGTGAGCTTCGGCTGGCTCTGGGTGCGCATGGCGGGCAGGGCCGCTGCCGATGCAACGCCGCCGCTGAAGCAGCGCAAGCTCGTGCTTGCCCGCTTCTTCGCGGCCCGCCTGCTGCCTCAGACCGTGAGCCTCGACGCGGCCATTCGCGCCGGCGCTGCCGATATCATGGCGCTCGACGCCGACCTGTTCTGACCGACCTTCTCCTTGGGAGGAGAAGAGCAATGTTGGCATGATGATGAGTCCGCGGCTGCTCATGTGTTCCATCGTGGGTCACATTTCCCGCCCAGATCAGCGTCAACGGCGCGGGATGGCACGAATCAGAGATCAATCGGTGGATTGCAGGCCCGGTCGCATGGCGGCCCCGCAACGAGTTCGATTCCTTCCGTGAATATTGATCCCGGAGACGGCGACAAACAGGAGACGGTATCCACCTCTCGTTGCACTATAAGGCTTCCCACGGCGTCGGAGCAGCTTGAGGAACTTCTGGGCCATCTTGGCTCTTTCCCGGCAGGCCGCCAAAACACGACCTCGGCACATGGACCGTAGCCGACGACTGGCGTGGCCCCGTTCCCGTCGCTCAGGCCGAGATCGAGATCTTCACCCGCGACGGTGGGCGATGGGCATCGGACAAGTTCACTGTATTCTCACCCGGCGGACCTATATGGGCGAGCATGAGTTCAACAAGCGCACCAAGACCAAGCAACTGAAGCCCGTCAGCGAGACCGTTCCCGTTCCGGTCCCTCCATGTCAGTTCTGGGTCGGACGAGAACACTGAAGGTTTCCGATCCGGCGGTTTTGTTGAGCGCTCCGCAGCCGGCGCAACGAGGAATTCCCGGCGTTGAACCGCGCGGGCGCCAGAGCAGCCGAAGCATTGACATCGGGCGGCTCGTGTCGCTGCGATTGGCAGCCATCCATGGAGCCAGATCACATTTGGGAGAGAGCCTGGCCGGTGTTCCGGCCAGGCGAGTGTCGCTTCAGATGTCGCCGGAACCCATCTGTTGCGCAATGTAGTCGGCCTGGCGGATCGCCAGCGTCACGATGGTGAGCGTGGGGTTCTCAGCCGCACCGGTGGTGAACTGGCTGCCGTCGGAGACGAACAGGTTCTTGATGTCGTGTGTCTGGCCATGCTTGTTGACCACGCCGTCCTTAGCCTTCTCGCTCATGCGATTGGTGCCGAGATTGTGGGTCGACGGATAGGGTGGAGTCGGGAACGAGCGGGTCGCCCCGACCGCCTCGTAGATCGCCATCCCCTGCTTGTAGGCGTGATTGCGCATGGCCACGTCGTTCGGATGGTCGGTGAACGAAACATCCGGGATCGGCATGCCGTACTTGTCCTTGAGTTCCTTGTGCAGGGTCACCCGGTTGCTCTCCTGCGGCATGTCCTCGCCGACGATCCACAGCCCCGCCATGTTGGCATATTGATCCATGGCCGAGGTGAAGGAGCGGCCCCAGCCGCCCGGATCGAGGAAGGCCGCCATGAACGGAATGCCGAGCGACAGCGTCTCCAGCTCGTAGCCGCCGACGAAGCCGCGCGAGGGATTATGCCTCGCCTCATCGCGGATGATGCCGGCCATGGTCGTGCCACGATACATGTGCACCGGCTTTTCGAACACGGCATAGACCGAACCGGTCGTATGGCGCATGTAGTTCCTGCCGACCTGGCCAGAAGAGTTCGCCAAACCGTCCGGGAACATCGAGGAGTGCGAATTGAGCAGCAGGCGCGGGCTTTCGATCGAGTTGCCGGCGACGCAGACGATGCGCGCCTTCTGGCTCTTCAGATTGCCGTCCTTGTCGGCATAGACGACCGCTGTTACCTTGCCCGACTTGTCGTGCTCGATCTTGACGACGTGGGAATTCGGCCGCACTTCCAGCTTGCCGGTCGCTTCGCCCTTGGGGATTTCGGTGTAGAGGGTCGACCACTTGGCGCCCCATTTGCAGCCCTGGAAGCAGAAGCCGGTCTGCTGACAGCTGTTGCGGTCGTCGCGCGGCGCCGAATTGATCGCCATGTTGCCGGTGTGACATTCCTTGTAGCCGAGCTTGTCGGCGCCGGCTTTCAGGATCTTGAAGTTGTTGTTGCCCGGCAGGCCCTCGATGCCGTTCGTGCGGGTCACGCCCATCTTGTCCTCGGCCTTGGCATAATAGGGCTCGAGGTCGGCAAGCGTGATCGGCCAGTCGAGCAGATTGGCGCCTTCGACCTTTCCGTAAGTCGTCAGATCCTTGAACTCGTGCTCCTGGAAGCGCAGCGAGGCACCCGCCCAGTGGGTGGTGGTGCCGCCGACCGCCTTGACGATCCAGGCCGGCAGGTTGGGAAAGTCCTTCGCCACGCGCCAGCCGCCGCCGGTGGTACGGTTGTCGAGCCAGGCGAGCTGGGCGAAGCTGTCCCATTCGTCATTGATGAAGTCCTCGAACTCGTGCCGGCTACCGGCTTCGAGGATGACGACGTCGATGCCCTTCTGGGCGAGTTCGTTGCCAAGCGTTCCGCCGCCGGCACCCGAACCGATGATGACGACCACGCTGTCGTCGTTGAGATCATAAGGCGCTGCCATGATTTCCTCCCAGGAATGTCAGATCGGCATGTGTGGAATGCGCCGCCGCTCCCATCCGCGATGGGCCTCCTCGGGCGGCGATGCTGTTTCATGGGCCGGCGTCAGAGCCACTCGAGGTCGTCGAAGCCACGCTCGATATAGCCGCCCTTGGAATAGGACTCGCCCTCGTAGCCGAAGATCGGCCACAGCTCCTTCTGGTTATAGAGGCTGACGACGAGGTCGCCGCGCACCGCCTGGAAGAAGGGAGTGGTCTCGATGTCGCGCAGGATGGCGACGCGATCGTCCTCCCAGCCGAGGCCGCGATAGCCGCCCGCGCCAGCGCGCTTGTCGAGATCGGCGATACCGTCCTCGATCAGCCGCTTGTGGGCTTCATCCTTGCCGGCGCGATCGTCCTGTCCCTTGACGGCGATCGCATAGAAGCGGTCGGCCAGTTGGTCGTGCGGATAGATGTCGCGGGCGAGCTTGATCAGCGTCGCCATGGTCTCGGGCTTCAGCGCCTTGGCCTCCAGCGCCCAGGCGGCCTGCGGACAGATCACTGCCGAGCCACTGATCACCAGCAGCGCGCCGGCGGTACCGCTGCGCTTCAACAGCTCGCGGCGGGAAATCCCATTCGATTTTTCGTAAAGCGTGACCACGTCATTCTCCTCCCAGGATCGTGTGGCAATGTCGGCGATGCCCTCCTCTCAGGGCCCCGTCGATGGGCGGCGCGGCACCCCGCGCCTTCCCCTCTTGTCGGCAACGCCCATCAGGGTCCTCTAACCCGCCGGGCGATGCGCTTACTTGAAGCGCCCGTGGCGCTGCAGAACCTCGATCTTGTAGCCGTCGGGGTCGGTGATGAAGAAGAAGCGAGCCAGCAGGGCGCCGTCGCGGTTGAATTCGACGATCTTGCCGGGGTTGAGGCCGAGCGCGGTGATGCGACTGTGCTCGGCATCGAGGTCAGCGACGCTGACGGCGAGATGACCGTAGCCGGTGCCGAGGTCATAGGCCTCTTCCCGCCCCTTGTTGACGGTCAGCTCAAGCTCGAACTCGCTCTCGGCATTGCTGAGATAGATCAACGTGAAGGTGTCGAAGTCCAGCCGTTCGGCAACGTCGAGACCGAAGGTTTTTGCGTAGAATGCCGTCGAACGCGCTTCGTCCAGGACGCGGATCATTGAGTGGATGGTTTTCGCCAAATGTGTGCTCCTTCGTTTCGCAAAGAATACGAAGAACCCGGCGGGGGCGGTAGCAGCGGATTACCGCAGCTGAAAAAATGTAGGAACGGTTTTGGGCTATCCCCCGGCCGAAGACGTTTGACGGCCGCAGTGCCGAGGGCCATAGTGACAACAAAAAGCAGGAGGGAACCATGTGCGAGATCTATGCTGGCCAGGACCCTGGACGGTATCGCCCGATCAACCGTTCTGTCCGTATTGCCGGCCATTCCACCAGCATTCAATTGGAAGCGGCATTTTGGGTTCTGATCGACGAAATCGCGGAGACGCAGGGCTGTTCCACTGCCCGATTCCTGTCGGCCCTTCATGACGAGGCACTCGAGATCAATGGCTCGATTTCCAATTTCAGCTCGCTTCTGCGCACTAGTTGTCTGATTTACCTGATGAACAACAGCAAGGCGATGCCGGAACGCGTCCCATTCAAGATCATCGCGGCCGAATGATCGATGGTTCGGTTGATGGCCGGAGCGATTTAGCGCGCTGCCAGGGACTCTCTTTCGAATTGGATCCGAAGCCATCTCGATCTCGCAGTTCGTGAGTACGGCTGATCGAGCCCGCCGGCTGCCGATCTTGACCGCTACCGACCATGGCCTCTACGGGAGCGCACGTCGACTCCACCTGCCGGCGGAGGCCCTGATCGCGTGGACGGGTCGTTACGCCGGCCGCGGTGGCACGATCGGCAGGTCACGACCGACTACGTGGTCCAGGCGCAGCCACTTTTCGAGCTGTCCTGTGATTGTACGGCTTCCGTCGAGTGTAAGCGAACCGCGCACAGCCTCTCGCCACGGACGATATCCCAGATAGACGTCGATGAGGATCGAAATTGGACCAGCTACAATGGCATCCACGGGATGACCCGGATCCTTGAGACAGACATCCACGCCGTCGGGCTCCAGGACGAGCCAATGCAATCTCAGACCAGTCCGGCAGCGAGCGACACCTGACAAGTCGAATCGTATGACGACACGATGCGGGGGCAGCAGCGTCCGATTAATTCGCCGCCGCAGCGCCCACATCAACACCGTCGAGTCAAAGTCTTCCCCTGTAACGTTCTGCCGTCCATGTATCAGTCCCCACTTGCCAATGGCTTCGACGACTTCGCGCAAGGCATCCCCGGCAGGTGTAAGTGTCCAGACCGAACCCAGTTCGTTGCCGCGGGATCGCTGGACCCGTCTGACAATGCCGTCTGCTTCCAGTTGCTGCAAACGTGCAGACAGAAGCGAACGTGACATTCGCGGCACGCCGCGATGGATGTCGTTGAAGCGCATCTCACCGCACATCAACTCGCGCAGGACCAGAGGAGTCCAGCGCGTGGCGACGATTTCCGCGCCTTTCGCGACAGGACAGAACTGGCGGTAACCACTCTCCGGCATCATGGAAACCAATCACAAAAGTCGGTTGATCACCAGTCCAGAAACTGTACTTGAAGAGCGCGCCGGCTTCGAGAGATTTTGTTGACCACCGAACAAACGGAGGACGACGCTTATGACCACGGTTGCCCCTGACTCTGCGACGCTTGAACGCGACGCGCATCCGCCGGAACCCAACCTGGAAGCAATCAAGGCGCGCCAGCAGGCGACCTGGGCTGCCGGCGACTACGCAGTTATCGGAACAACCCTTCAAAGCGTGGGTGAACACCTCTGCGAAACCGTCGATCTACGGGCCGGCGAGAAGGTCCTCGATGTCGCCGCCGGCAATGGCAATGCGTCCTTGGCGGCGGCACGCCGCTGGGCCGACGTCACCGCCGTCGACTATGTCGGCAGCTTGCTGGACCGGGCCCGCGCGAGGGCAGCAGCGGAAGGCCTCAGTATCGGTTTCAAGGAGGCAGATGCCGAAGCACTACCCTTCGACGACGGTAGCTTCGACGTGGTTCTTTCAACCTTCGGCGTGATGTTCACTCCCGATCAGGCGAAGGCTGCCGGGGAACTCCTGAGAGTATGCCGTAGCGGCGGCCGGATCGGGCTTGCGAACTGGACGCCGGAGGGATTCATCGGTCAGTTGTTCAAGTGTATCGGCAGGCACGTCCCACCGCCGCTCAATCTTCAGTCTCCGGCATTATGGGGCACACCCACACATCTCGGCCAGTTGTTCGCGGGACATGAGGTCGTTGCTACGCCCCAGACGTTCACCTTTCGCTACAAATCGGCCGATCATTGGCTGGAAATCTTCCAGAGATTTTATGGCCCGACCAATCGCGCCTTTGCCGCCCTCGCCGAGAACGGAAAGAGTTCGCTCCGAGCGGACATCCTGGCCCTGTTGAACCGGTTCAACCGGGACGGCGACCGTTCGCTGATCGTCGGGGGCGAGTATCTGGCGGTCGTCGTTACCAAACGCTGACGAATGGGTATCGACACGAATGTTCGTGAAGCGGGTGTCGCCAATGCCTCTGGACGTCCTTGTCGACGTTGAGACACGTCGCGTTGGGCCCGAAATGCACTCGGTCCGGAGAGCGTGAAGCAGCAACCCTGAGCCTTGAAACAGGAGGTGCCTATGGCCATACAAGTTGGAGCGTTGCCTCGCACGGCGGTCGCGATAGCCTTCGCGGTGGCTCTTGCGGTTTCGAATTCCTCGATGGCCGATGCAAAGCCGAAGCGGCAGGACAAGATAAGGGGCTGCACGATGGCGCAGCTACAGTCCTCCAAGTTTGATTCTTGCATGAAAAAGCACGACGACGACATGATGGCCGGCCGCTCGCTCATCCACCAACCATATTGCGCTTCGAACGGCGGCTTCATGTGTTGTGTGGAACGCAATGGTGTCGTTCAGTCTTGTGAAGTGATCCGGGCCTTTTCGCCAGATGCGGGCGGCGGGAGGCTGCGCCCTGGCAAGGCGACACAATGAGGCCAGGCAACGTCCGACTGGTGTTGTCCACGGGACCCGGCGCGACGACCGTTGCCTAAATTGGCCACTTCGGGTGGGTGGGAACGCTGCTCCCGGGGCAGATCTGCGCGTCTGCATCGGTCGTGCAGACCTCTGTCGCTGCCTTAGCTGCTCATGTTCGATCTGCTTGCCAGCGTCTGGAATGGCCGCGAAGGTGCTCGCGGCCCCACCATCGGGCCTGGCCCGGGCCCGGCACTGGCCATCGCTTGAGCGATCGCGGTCACGGCGGAGAGGAAACCGATGCCGCTCGTCATCACCGGGGGTCAAAGGACGAGCTGCGTCAGGATGCGCGGCCGGTCGCGAGGCACGCCCAGGAGCAGCGCGCGGGCGTAGAGCACAAGCATCAACAGCGTGCTGCAGCCCAATATCAGAAAGACAATATCGGACATGTCAGCGTTTGCCTGCTGGAACGGGCGAACGCAACGGCGACGACGCTTCAGGTCTCGATTGCGAAGGTGGCAGGGCGCTGTGAGGAAAAGATAAAGCGCCGCGGCCGTCTGAGGAGATCGAACGATCCCTCGACAACCGCCCCGCCGGGGCGTCATTCCAGGTCTTCTCTTACAATTGTGGTTGATTGATATAGGCCAACAACAATGTAATCATATCCGAATAAAAGAACAAAAGGCGTTATCGCGCAATCGCCCGGTAAGTGGCCGGCTGGGAAAGACGTTCGGGAGGCCCGGAACAGGTGGCGGTTGCCGAGCGATGCCGGGTCGGGCCGGCGGGGAGCAGGGATGGAGATCATTGCCAAGGACCGCAGCACCGTCGAGGGCGCGAATTTCTCCAGCTATGAGGCTTTGCTCGAAGGCTTCACCTGGGACGATGCCCGCTCCCTTCTCGACGGATTGCCGGGTGGTGGCCTCAACATCGCCCATGAGGCGGTCGACCGCCATGTCACCGATGGTCTTGCGGACAAGGTCGCCATTCGCTGGATCGCCAAGGACGACAGCCGTCACAATCTTACCTATTCCGACCTGAAGGACCGGACGAACCGCTTCGGAAATGTGCTGGCGTCGCTCGGCATCGGCAAGGGAGAGCGTGTTTACGCGCTTCTCGGGCGGGTGCCCGAGCTGTACATAGCAGCGCTCGGGACGCTGAAGGCCGGCGCGGTCTTTTGCCCGATGTTCTCGCAATTCGGGCCCGAGCCGGTGAAGGCACGCATGGAGATCGGCGACGCGCGGGTGCTGGTCACCTCGGCCGCGCTCTTCAAGCGCAAGGTGGCCGGGTGGCGGAGCGAGCTTCCGGGCCTTGCCCATGTCCTCATCATTGACGGTGACGGCGAGCCGCCACAAGGAACATTGGACCTCCGCAACCTGATGGCCGAGGCATCACCGCATTTCGAGGTCGCACCGACCGTGCCAGAAGACATGGCGCTTCTGCATTTCACGAGCGGCACCACGGGCCGGCCCAAGGGAGCGGTGCATGTGCATGAGGCGGTCGTCGCCCATCACGTCACCGGCCGGACCGCACTCGACCTGCATCCCGACGATATCTTCTGGTGTACGGCCGATCCGGGCTGGGTGACGGGCACCTCTTACGGCATCATCTCCCCCCTGACGAACGGCGTGACGATGATCGTCGACGAGGCCGAATTCGATGCCGAGCGCTGGTACGGCATTCTCGAGGCCGAACGGGTCAATGTCTGGTACACGGCACCGACGGCAATCCGCATGCTGATGAAGGTCGGTACCGGCCCGGTGAAGCGTCGTGATCTCTCTCATCTTCGGTTCATGGCAAGCGTCGGCGAACCGCTCAATCCCGAAGCGGTCGTCTGGGGCAACGAGACCTTCGGCAAACCCTTTCACGACAACTGGTGGCAGACTGAGACTGGCGGGATCATGATCGCCAACTATGCCGCCATGGACGTGAAGCCGGGCTCCATGGGCAAGCCTCTGCCCGGGATAACCGCCGGCATCGTCGAGAAGAGCGAAACGGGCGTGCGTGAAGTGACGGCCCCTATGACGATCGGACATCTGGCGCTTCGTCCTGGCTGGCCGTCGATGATGCGCGCCTATCTCCATGAGGAGGAACGTTACCGCAAGTGCTTCCTCGACGACTGGTATCTCTCCGGCGATCTCGCGATGCGGGACGCCGACGGCTACTACTGGTTCGTCGGGCGCGACGACGACGTGATCAAGAGTTCCGGCCACCTGATCGGCCCCTTCGAGGTCGAAAGCGTGTTGATGGAGCATCCGGCCGTCGCCGAAGTTGCGGTCATCGGCGTTCCCGATGAGACGGCTGGGGAAGTGGTCAAGGCCTTTGTTGCGCTGAGGCACGGATACGAGCCGGGAGAGGAGCTCGAACTCGACCTGCTCGGCCATGCCCGGCGCCGCCTCGGTCCGGCCGTCGCGCCCAAACAGATCGCCTTCCGGACGAACCTTCCGAAAACCCGTAGCGGAAAGATCATGCGACGGCTCCTGAAGGCCCGTGAACTTGGCCTCCCCGAGGGCGATATCTCCACGCTCGAGAGTGACGAAAAATGACCAGCGACAGCAGCCTCAAGCCGCATCTCACCCGCGAGCACTCGCTCGGCCTCCTGAAGCAGATGATCCGCATCCGGCGATTCGAGGACAAATGCGCCGAACTCTATACCCAGGAGAAGATCCGAGGATTCCTGCACCTCTATGACGGCGAGGAAGCGATCGCCGTCGGCGTAATTCCCGTGCTGGAGGAGCGGGATCGTCTGGTCGCCACCTATCGCGAGCACGGGCATGCGCTGGTTCGCGGTGTGCCGATGGGCGCGGTAATGGCCGAGATGTATGGCAAGGCGGAGGGGTGTTCCGGCGGCCGCGGAGGCTCGATGCATCTTTTTTCGAGTGCCGACAATTTCTACGGCGGAAACGCCATCGTCGGCGGCGGCCTGCCTCTCGCGGTCGGTCTGGCGCTGGCGGACCGGATGAGCAGGGAGGACCGTGTCACAGCCTGCATCTTCGGCGAGGGTGCGGTCGCGGAGGGCGAGTTCCACGAAAGCCTCAATCTCGCCGCGCTCTGGGGCCTGCCGGTTCTCTTCATCTGCGAGAACAACCGCTATGCGATGGGCACGGCGCTGGAGCGATCCGAGGCCGAGACCGACATTCACAGGAAGGCGGAGAGCTACAGGATCACGAGCGAGGCGGTCGACGGCATGGATGTTGTCGCCGTGGAGGTGGCGGCAAGGCGCGCCATCCACGCGATCCGTGAGACCGGAAAGCCCTATTTCCTCGAGCTCAGGACCTATCGCTTCCGTGCCCATTCGATGTTCGATGCGCAGCTCTATCGCGACAAGGCCGAGGTTGAGGCATGGCGGGCCAAGGGTCCGATCGTCCGCTTCCAGTCATGGCTCACACAGAACGGCATCGTCCACGAGGCCGAGATTGCCGCGATCGAGGCGGAGGTCGCCGGCGAAATCGCCGAGGCCGTCGCCTTTGCCGAAGCCGGCACCTGGGAACCGGTGGAAACGCTGACGCGGGATGTCTACGCGGATGTGCGACCGCCCGCGCCGGCAATGATTGCGCCGTCGGCAGAAACCGTCGAGATCAGCTATCGCGAGGCCGTCAAGGCGGCGATCGTCGAGGCGCTGGAACGGGACGAGAGAACCTTCCTGATGGGGGAGGACGTGGGCCGCTACGGTGGCTGTTATGCCGTCAGCAAGGGCCTGTTCGACCGGTTCGGGCCCGAACGCATCCGTGACACGCCGCTTTCGGAATCCGGTTTCACCGGAGCAGGGATCGGTGCGGCGATCGCCGGCATGCGGCCGATCGTCGAGGTGATGACCGTGAACTTCTCGCTGCTTGCGCTTGATCAGATCGTCAACACCGCCGCCACGCTCCGCCACATGTCGAACGGGCAATTTCCCGTCCCCGTCGTCATCCGCATGGCGACGGGCGCGGGCCGGCAGCTCGCCGCCCAGCATTCGCACAGCCTCGAGGGCTGGTATGCCCATATTCCGGGGATCCGCGTACTTGCGCCGGCGACGATCGAGGACGCCCGCGGCATGCTCTGGACGGCGCTTCAGGAGCCGGATCCGGTGCTGATCTTCGAGAATGTCATGCTCTATAACCGCACCGGGAGGCTCGCGGTGAATGCCGGTGCGGTCGACATCGACCGCGCCGCCATCCGCCGCGCGGGGCGCGACGTCACGCTCGTCACCTACGGCGGGTCGCTGTTCAAGACCCTGGAAGCCGCCGAGCAGCTGGCGAAAGAGGGCATCGAGGCGGAGGTGATCGACCTCAGATCGCTTCGGCCGCTCGACATGGACACGATCCTCACCTCTGTCGGCAAGACCCATCGAATTCTCGTCGTCGACGAGGGTTGGAGGACGAGCAGTCTTGCCGCCGAGATCGGCATGCAGATCGCCGAGCGCGGCTTCTTCGACCTCGATGCGCCGCCGGCCCGCGTCTGCAGTGCGGAGGTGCCGATCCCCTATCCCGCCCATCTCGAGCAGGCGTCGATCCCGCAGACCGCGACGATCGTCGCGGCTGTCAAGGCAATGTTTGGAAAGGGCTGAGCATGGGCACCTTCCACATGCCTTCTCTCGGCGCCGACATGGAGGCGGGGACACTGGTCGAATGGCTCGTCAAACCCGGCGCCGCCGTCCGACATGGTGATGTGATCGCCGTCGTCGAGACCCAGAAGGGGGCGATCGAAATCGAGGTCTTCGAGGACGGGGTCTTCGAGGAGAGCCTCGTGGCGATCGGCGACCGATTGCCGGTCGGTGCGCCGATGGCGGTGATCGCCCATCCCGGTGAGGTTGCCGTCGAAGCTCCGGCGCCGCCGGTTGCCGTGAAGGTGGCGGAGATGATCGCGACAGCGGTCGCCCCACCGCCCATTCCACAGGCCGTGCCCGTGGTTCCGGTCGGGCCGGGAGTTGCCGCACGCATTCTCGTCACGCCCGCGGCGCGACGGTTCGCCGAGCAGTCCGGAATAGCGCTGGCGGAGTTGCATGGCAGCGGCCCCCGGGGTGAGATCGTGCTTGCTGATGTCGAGGCCCGCAAAGGCCGGGAGGACGCGCTGCGGCAAGGGGAGGCGGCCTCGACGGGCCAGGCGATGACGGGCATGCGCGCCGCGATAGCCGCGGCGATGGCGCGATCGAAGCGCGAAATCCCTCACTATTACCTCGCCCACAACGCAGCGCTCGCGAAGGCCGAGGCATGGCTTGCCGCGTACAATGCCGGCCGGGATCCCGCGAGCCGGTTGTTGCTTGGCGCTCTCTTCATCAAGGCCGTGGCAGTCGCGGCGAAGAGCTACCCGGAGTTCAACGGTCACTATCTGAACGGCGCATTCGCGCCGGCGAGCGCAGTGCATGCGGGCGTGGCGATCAATATCCGTGGAGGCGGACTCGTCGCGCCGGCGATCCACGACGTCGACCGGATGCCGCTCCCGGAACTGATGGAGAAACTGAAGGACCTTGTCGCCCGCGTGCGCGCCGGACGCTTCCGGGGCTCGGAACTGGCCGACCCCACAATTACGATATCGAGTCTCGGGGACAGAGGGGTGGAAACGCTCTACGGTGTCATCTATCCGCCGCAAGTGGCGATCGTCGGTTTCGGCACCCCTGCGACGAAAGCTGTCTTCGAAGACGACCACATCCTGCCGCGGCGCGTCGTCAGCCTTTCGCTTGCCGGGGATCACCGGGTCAGCGACGGCCATCGTGGTGCGCTTTTCCTCAGTACCATCACAGATCTGCTCCAGCGACCGGAGGCATTATGACCGCACAGGACATCGAAAATGCCGTCAAGGCGGAACTGCGGCGGATCGCGCCAGACATCGATCCGGCCGAGGTCGTCCCCGAACGTTCGTTGCGGGAGCAGTATGATCTCGATTCAATCGACTTCCTCAATCTGATGGCGGCGCTCGGCAAGCGGTTTGGTCTGCCGATGCCCGAGGAGGACTACCCTCGTCTTGCGACGATCTCGGCAATTGTCGCCTATATCGCGGAGAAATCGGATCAGCCGCGGTGAAGGCTTTTCCTGGGGTGGGATGGGCGACGAGGAGCCCTGCTGCGAAAAATCTACGACTGCGGGGTCTGCGTGGATTTCTTCGGCAGCAGGTCTTCATCGCATGATTGCGAGTGGTTTTATTTCCGGGGATCGAAATCTGTTCGACCCTCGCCCCGAGCAACCATCCCGGGGGCACCCGCCTTTGTCGCCTCGGAGCGGTGGCGCGCTAGCAGGTGGCCACCGAAAGGCGGACTGATCCGACCGCCTTGCCGATAGCGCACCTACCGGCTGGCGCCTGAAGATGTTCGTGATCGCCCAGTCGCTGAACCAGATTGAGAGTGCATACGGCCCCAACGACACGATCCGAGACACTTGCCATGTGCGCGTCAGCCTCGCCACCAACGATGAGCCGACCTCGAAACGCGCCTTGGACGCTCTCGGCCCGGCAGCCGAGATTTGAGCGATGAAGAATTACGCGGGCCATAGGTTGAGCCGCTGGTTCGGTCATATCATGGTGTCGCGGCGGGGAAACTGCCCGTGCGCTGCTGACGCCGGCGAAATGATGGAGCTTCTGCCAGCCGACGAGATCGTCATGATCGCCGGTACGCCACCGATCGGGGCGAATGTAGCAGCTGGAGCGCGATGTCGGGCATCGCGGTGGAGACGTTGGAAGTGTTCATCCGCTTCTGGACCACCACGACGCCGGCCTTGCCCGAACCGGTGGCGCAGGCCGCGCACGCCAAAGCGACGGAGTGCTACGAGGCCTTTATCACTGCGCTCGGCCGGCTCGTGGCCAAGGGGCCGAAGCTCAGGCATGCGATTTTGGAGGATGCCGATTCGGCGGAGGCCAGAGAATGAATCGAGAGATAGCGTCCGAACTCTTTTGGCGGTTTTGAGAATAGATTGATCGGCCCATGTCAGACTACTCGATGAGGGTCGACTCCTATGTGGCGATGTGGATTAGGTCTTTGCACCAATCAGCTTAAATGCTAGCCAAGAGGAAGATCGGAGGGGCGTGCGTGATCAAACGCGCCATGACAACACGGCTGATTGCGGCCCTGGCGTTTGCGCTGGTGCTGAGCATGCAGTCCGTTGTCAGCGCTTATGCGCTCGGCGTGGCGAATGACACGCCGCAGCTCGATTCCTTCGGCAACCCGCTCTGCCTGAACGGCCCTGGCCATGACGGCTCCGGCTCCGGTGCGCCGGACCATTCCAAGCTTCCACCCTGCTGCACGTTCGCCTGCAGCATGTTCTGGCCGGGCATGCCCGCGTCGGTCGGTCTTGCGTCGATCACGCCCAGTATCCAGGTCGTGTCCGGCATCGTCTATTTCAGCCACAGGACGACTCCGCGCAGCGACCGGACCTACGAGCCCGGCAATCCCAGAGCTCCCCCGCTGACAGTCTGACCGAGCAACGCCGCCGCGCCGGAAGGCCGGTCGGCGTCCGTCCAGCAGTCACATAGGCCGGCCCCATGCCCACGACGGGCAGGGCGGTTTTCGGGAGTTATTTCAATGCAGGGAATTGACCACGCGTTCTCGCGAGCGCGTTCGCTCGCCTATCCACTCAACCGCGTCCGCTCCTTCAAGGAGAGGCTCGGGCTGGTTGCTTTCACGCTCGCTTTGCTGTTCGCCATGGCTCCTGTGCTGCGCGCGCATGAGTTCAAAGCGGGCGACATCGAGATCGTTCATCCATGGTCGCGGGCAACGCCCGAAGGCGCCGCGGTCGCGGCCGGCTTCTTCACGCTGAAGAACCATGGATCGACGGTGGATCGCCTCGTCTCCGCGACCGGCGAGATCGCCGGCGTGACGCAGGTGCACGAGATGGCGATTGACGCGCACGGCGTTATGACCATGAAGCAGCTTGTCGACGGGCTGGAGATCCCGGCCGACGGCGAGGTCACGCTGAACCCCGGCTCGTTCCACATCATGTTCATGAAGCTCAAGCGTCCGATCAAGGAAGGCGAGACCTTCAAGGGTACGCTGACCTTCGAGAACGCCGGCACGGTCGACGTGGAGTATTCCGTCGAGGCCATGGGCAGCGGCATTGACGCCATGAAGGACCACTCCATGAACATGGGAGGCGGCGATGACAACAATGGAGGCTGACGGTCATTGTGCCACCACGACGCGCATCGCGAGGATCGCCATTCTGGCGTTCTTGGTCCTCGGCGTTGCCGGCATCACCTTTATGCTGGCTTCGCCGGGCAGGGTGCAGGTGGCGGTCAAGGCCGTCTCGCCAATCGACGGGCCGTCCACGCTGGCGACGCAGACGGAGCTCTCGGACACCGACCCTAAAGGCAAGTCTTTCGCGGTCGCCTTCGGCTTCACCCGCTGTCCGGCGGTCTGTCCGAGGACCCTGTGGGAGATGACGCAGACGTTCAAGAAGCTCGGCCCCGATCCCGACCAGCCCAAGATTCTGTTCATCTCGGTCGATCCGACTCGCAGCACGCCCGAGTTCCTGGCGCGCTATCTGCCGACCTTCGGCCCGCACGTCACCGGTCTGCCGGGCACGGCGATCGAGATCGCCAGCGTCGCCATGGAATACCGCATCTACCACGCGACAGTGCCGACCGACGACGGCGATTACGCCATGAACCACACCGCGACGATTAGCTACGGCGAGGACATGTCCACGCGGCTTCAGAAGCTCCGGTGCCTGAGTAGCGGCACGGCATAGCGCATCCACAACATGCGGCCGCGTTGATGCGCGGCCGCTTCCTCGTCAATTGAAGCAACTGGTGCCCGCCATGCGGATCGCCTTCATGGAGAGGTTTCTATGTCCACTGCAATCGTTGTACCCGAGCCCAACGCGCTTACCAGCACACGGCTCTACCGCGCCGTCTGGCGCTGGCATTTCTATGCCGGCCTCTACGTCATCCCGTTCCTGCTGATGCTCGCCTGCACTGGCCTGGTCATGGTCTACGGCAACTCGATCGAGACCTTCCTCGGCGCTAAGCACTATGTCGCGCCGGGCGGCGAGCGAGCCTCCTATGAGGCGCAGTCGCAGGCGGCCGTCGCCGCCATTCCCGGCGGTACGCTGAAGCTCATGGTCGTGCCGAAGGAGGACGGCCGCGCCACCGTCTTCATCGTTAGCGGCAACGGCAAGGACAATGTCGTCGCCGTCGATCCGGACGGGCCGAAGGCGCTCGACGTCATCGTCAAGGACGACACGTGGTTCTACTGGGCGGACAATATCCACGGCACGCTGCTACTCGGCGATATCGGCGACCGGCTGATCGAGGTCGCCGCCGGCCTCGGCATCGTGTTGATTTTGACCGGTTTCTACATGTGGTGGCCGCGCAACGGCCGCTCGCTCGGCCGTGCGCTGTTGCCCAATTTGGGCATCGGAGGGCGCGCCTTCTGGAAGGACCTGCACGTTTCGCTCGGCTTCTACATTTCCGTGGTGCTGTTCTTCTTCCTGCTCTCGGGCCTGTCATGGACCGGAATCTGGGGCACCAAGATCATGCAGGCCTGGAGCACTTTCCCGTCCGCGAAGTGGGACAACGTGCCGCTCTCCGACAAGACCCACGCCAGCATGAACCATGGCGCGCTGAAGGAAGTGCCGTGGACGCTGGAGCAGACGCCGATGCCGATGTCGGGGTCCGACGCCGGCGCGGCCGGCCTGGCGATGGGAACTGCCGTCGATCTGGACTCTGTCGCCGCCTACGCACGCGCCAACGGCTTCACTGAACAGTTCCGCATCAACGTGCCGCAGGATGAGGGTGGGGTTTACACCATCTCCGCAGATTCCATGGATGCTGATACCCACAACCCGTTCGGCGACCGTACCATCCATATCGACCGCTACACCGGCAAGGTGCTAGCCGACGTCCGCTTCGCCGATTACGGGCTCGCCGGCAAGGCGATGGCGGTCGGCATCGCGCTACATGAGGCGACGCTCGGCTGGTGGAACACGGCTCTCAATGTGCTGTTCTGTCTGTCCGTCATGATCCTGGCGCTGTCGGGTGTCGTCATGTGGTGGAAGCGCCGTCCCACGGGACGGGTCGGCGCACCGCTCTATCCGAGGAACCATCGAACGCCGGCCGCCATCGTGGTGATTGCGCTGGCGATCTCGGTGCTCTTCCCGCTCACGGGTGTCGTCATCGTCGCCTTCGCGATCATCGACTTCCTGCTGCCCAAAAGCTGGAAGGAGGCCGGGGCGCAGCCGGTCGGCGCCTAGCCTATGTCGAGAATCCTCGGAACGGCTCGCCGACCGAGGGCAAACGAAGGCACAGGCGGATGCCTGTGCCCTCAAAACTCGCTGCACGCCGTCTCCCGATTACCTTCCTCAGGTGGGAACGGCGCATAGCGTACCCGGACTGGTGAGAAATGCGCCAGATCTGGCTGAGTTAGGTAACGGCGGCAGGTGCGGGGGACTATTCCCAAATGCTCGTATGGTAGGCGGCAAAGGAGAGCGGCTTGCTGCCGCTCTTGGTGCGTAGCGTGGTGACGACGGCACTCGTGTTCTGCTTGTTCGAGGTGCTTCCGCACGATCCGGTCAGCGTTTCCGAGGTGCACCTTATCCTCGATTCAACACTGTTCCTTGTCTTTGGGGCGGATCGGCGCCGATCGGGCTGGCGCTGGGTCTTCTAGTCCAGGACCTGTTCTTTTCGCTCCGCTCGACCTGCCGCGATACGGCATGACCGTCGCCGCGCTTCTGGTACTGCTTCTTACCTTCAGCGGACTGGCCAGGCGTATCATCGCTCCGGCCATTCCCTATGCCGACCTGAGGTTTCAACGCATCGCCTTCCGGAACGTACGCCGGTGTTTCGAACACTTCGAAAGCCGACAACCACGCCATGAACGCGCGCCTGATCCTGATGAACCAGGCGACCGCTGGGTCATCAGCGAAGCGCTCGACCTCTCCCGAACAACAGGTGCCAAGGCGTGACCGTTCACGCCATCATGCCGGGGACCCTATGCGAGCCGCGTTCGAGCGGTCATTTGCCATCGGTCACTGCGCCTTCATGACGTCTCCGAGCGCCTCCACCAGCATATTGGCATTCTCGCGCGAGAAGACGAGCGGCGGGCGGATCTTCAGCACGTTGGCGCGCGGGCCGGAAGCACTGATGAGGATGCGGCGTTCGCGGAGGCCATTGACGATGCGCGTGGTGAGCGCTGCGTCCGGGCTCTGGTCAGCACGATCGGCGACAATCTCGACGCCGATGAAGAGGCCGGAGCCGCGCACGTCGCCGATGGCCGAGTGGCGGCCGGCCAGGTCCTTCAGGCCGTCCATCAGGTAGCGGCCGACGTCGAGGGCATTCTGTTGCAATCCCTCGATGCGGATCGTGTCGAGCACCGCCTTGCCGGCGGCAGCGGCGACCGGATTTCCGCCGAAGGTGTTGAAATAGCGCGCCTTGGGGCCGAAATCGGCAATCACCTCGGGCCGCAGCACGATGCCCGCCATCGGATAGCCGTTGCCCATAGGCTTGCCGATCGTCACCATGTCGGGTGAAAGCCCGTGACGCTCGAAGCCCCACATCGCCTCGCCCGTCCGGCCGAAGCCCGGCTGGACCTCGTCGGCGACGAACAGGCCGCCTGCCTCGTGAATGGCATCCACCGCGGATTTCAGGAAACCTTTCGGGCCGCCGAAGATGCCGTCGCTGGAAAAGATCGTGTCCACGATCAGCATGGCCGGCTTGATGCCGTGGCGCTTCAGGTCGGCGATGGCGGCGCGGACGTCGCGGCCGAACTTCTCCATCATTTCCTCGGGCGAATGGCGGTAGCTGTCGGGTGCCGGCACGGTGCGCACATGCGGACCAAGCGTTACGGATTCGCCGAGCGAGGGCGAGAATTCGGCAACCGCGCTGGTGAGGCCATGATAGGCGAGATCAGTGGCGATGATGCCGGTGCCGCCGGTGACGAAGCGGGCGATGCGCACCGCAAGGTCGTTTGCCTCGCTGCCGGTGCAGGTGAACATGGCCTGGCTCAGGCCTTGGGGGAAGGTTCCCGTCAGGGTTTCAGCATAGTCGACGATACCTTCATGCAGATAGCGCGTATGGGTATTGAGGATGGCGGTCTGTTTGGTGATCGCCTCCACGACGCGCGGATGGCAATGGCCGAGCGAAGCGACGTTGTTGTAGGCGTCGAGATAGCGTTGACCGGCCGCGTCATAGAGGAAGACGCCTTCGCCACGCACGAGATGCAGCGGCTTCTCGTAGAACAGGCGGTAGGCTGGGCCGAGCACCTTTTCACGCCGGGCGATGAGCTCCCGCTCGCTTTCGCTCAGCCGTTCGAAATCCTCGCGCGAAAAAGCATTTACCATCGACATGATCAGGCCTCGGACAGGTTGGGCACGAGCCTTTTGAGCCCGGCCGCAGTAAGATCGGCGGTATTTTGCAGACCGCGCCAGGCGGTCGCGTGGTTTCGCATGATGTAGGCGCTGTTTTCCGGGAAACGGGCCGAGCGCCATTCGGCGATGATGATCGACATGGCCAGGCGCGCCCGGGTGAGAAGCGGCAGAAGTTCGATCTCCGCCTCTTCGAGCGTGCGCGCCGACTGGTAGCCCTGGAGGAAAGCGCCGATGCGAGCGGCCCAGTTGTCGGTCGCCACGTGATAGGAGAGGGCGACCGCGAGATCGTTGACGAGCGGCGCATGCACCATGTCGCCGAAATCGATGATGCCGACCACTCGCGTCGGCTCGGCCGGATCGAGCAGGATGTTGTGCGGATTGAAGTCGTTGTGGATGATCTGCCGGCGCGTGAGCGCGCCGATTGCAGGGAACGACCGATCGAACTCGGCGAGCACGGCTTCAACGTGGGGCCGACGCTCCGGCGCCACATGGTCGACGACGGCGGCGAGATCGAGCGTATGCGAGATGTCCCACATCAGCTTTCCCTCGGGCGCCCGCCCGGCATAACCTTCCAGGCCGAGGCCGAGTTCGGCAAGCGCGCGCCCGACATTGCGGCTCTGTGCTTCGGAGGCCGGCGTGCGATATTGCAGTTCCCCGTCGAGGAAAGTGAGGAGGCGCATGATACGCGGACCTTCCGCCGTGGACAGCGTTTCGCTGGGCTTGCCCTCAAGGGTCGGCACAAGCCGGGGGACGGGCACGGCGGGTGCTGCGGCCTCGAGGTGGAGCAGCGCGCCATCCTGGAAAACGAGGGCGGCGGGGTCTTCGGCTGGATTGGCGATCTTCAGGACGAAGGGTGTGCCGTCGGCTCGAGTGAAGAGAAAGGTCTCGTCGCGCTCGCTGGACAGACGCCTGACCGCACCCCCAAGGCCGTAGACGGCCGCCACGGCCTGCTGGGCAGCGTCGAGCGAGGTCGGTTCCCATGTTGCCGACATTGAATCGGTCTTTCTGGCAGCCGATGGATCGGTCATACTTGCTCCCATTGCATACGGCTTCCCGTCTCTTGACGGTTCTGCGAGGCGAACGCTTGCGCTGGCCGGGCGAGGGTACTGCCCCGCTGATCGCCACGACGCCTCATGCATACTTGAAACACGCAAAAAAAGATGCATCAAGTATCTTATTACTTTTAATTTGCCGGATGAGTTCGATGGCCGAGTTTTCGACATTGGAATATGCGAACCTCAACAGCGTCGTCTACGGCGCGCTTTGCGATGCGTTGAT
Source organism: Ciceribacter azotifigens (assembly GCF_048159625.1). NCBI lineage: Bacteria > Pseudomonadati > Pseudomonadota > Alphaproteobacteria > Hyphomicrobiales > Rhizobiaceae > Ciceribacter > Ciceribacter azotifigens. The sequence goes on from NZ_JBLQTA010000014.1 coordinate 63,427, forward strand.
GCAGGGGCGGTTCCAGCCCGGTGACCGCTTGAAGATCCGCGATCTTGCCGAACAGTTCGGCACCAGCGTCACGCCGATCCGCGATGCCATCCTGCGTCTCGCCAACGACGAGGCGGTCACCTTCCGTTCGCCGCGCGACATCCGCATCGCTGGCCTCAGCGAAGAACGCTACCGTGAGATCCGCGCCATTCGCATTCGCCTCGAGGGGCTTGCCGCGGAAACTGCCGCGCAGATGGCAACAAGCGCGGATATCCAGGCTCTGGAGCAGATCGTTCGCGAGAATGAGGCCGCTATCTCGGACGGGGACCGGTTGAGAGGGACACAGCTTAACCAGGCCTTCCACTTCATGCTGCCCAAGATTGCCGGGCTTCCTGTGCTCACCAGCATCCTGCGCCGATTGTGGCTGCAGATGGGGCCGCATATTTCCGGCGCCTATCTCGCGGGCGGCCGGGCGATGATCGACCATCACTATCCCGTCATCGAGGCGTTGAAGCGGCACGATCCGGCTGCGGCCTCCATGGCGATCGTCGATGATATCCTGCTGGGTGGAAAACCCATCCTTGACCGCATCGAAAGCGGGGCAGACCGAGCCTGAGATCAGCAACAACAGAGGGCTTGCAATTCGTCCGCCGCCGATTACGATGTATCAAGCATCAAGGGGAGTTTCGCATGACCGAAGAATGCCGCTACATGTTGCTGACGGGAGCAAGCCGCGGCATAGGGCATGCGACGGTGAAGCTTTTTCAATCGAAAGGCTGGCGAATCCTCACCGTGTCTCGCCAACCGTTTTCCGAGGAATGCGCCTGGCCATCCGCCCGGGAAAGCCACATCCAGGCCGATCTCGCCGACCTTTCGCAGATCGACCTTCTTGCGGCGACGGTGCGTGAACGTCTGCCGCACGGCAAGTTGCATGCGCTGGTCAACAATGCGGGGATTTCTCCGAAGGGGCCCGGCAGGAGCCGGCTCGGCGTCATGAATACGGATGCGAGCGTCTGGGCGCAGGTGCTCAACGTCAATCTCGTCTCGACGGCGCTGCTCGCCCGTACGATGATGCCGGAGCTGGAGGCGGCGAAAGGCTCGATCGTCAACGTCACCTCGATCGCCGGTTCGCGCGTACATCCGTTCGCCGGCGTCGCCTATGCCGCCTCGAAGGCGGGCCTTGCGGCATTGACGCGCGAAATGGCGCATGAGTTCGGCCGGCGCGGCGTCCGCGCCAACGCGATTGCGCCGGGCGAGATCGAAACCTCGATCCTTTCTCCGGGAACCGATGCCCTGGTTGCCGCAGAGGTGCCGATGGCAAGGCTGGGCGAACCGCGCGAAGTCGCGGAGACCATCTATTTCCTGTGCACCGACCACTCCTCCTACATTAATGGAGCGGAGATCCACATCAATGGAGGGCAGCACGTTTGACAACGGTCAAGCGGGGGAAGTTACCCGTTGACCGGCAATGACCGGAATGCATCAATCGGCCGAGCGCCCGGGGGAAAGGGCGTGACGACCGGAGGGGCCGCCGCCGAAGCCGCAAAGGACAGGTGGGCGGTCCGCATGAGAGCGTCATCGGAGTCGCCACGGCTCCTTGACACAACGAAGAAAAAGGGGAGTGCCATGAAGACTATCTTGAAATCGGGTATCCTGGCGGCGGCTGCCGTCGTTCTTTCGGCCGGCCTTGCTGCGCCGGTTCTGGCGCGGGATCTGACGGTCGTTTCCTGGGGCGGCAACTACCAGGACGCGCAGCGCAACATCTACTTCAAGCCGTTCTCGGAAAAACTGGGGAAGCCTGTGCTTGATGAGGCCTGGGACGGCGGTATCGGTGTCATCCAGTCGAAGGTCAAGGCCGGCGCGCCGAACTGGGATGTCGTGCAGGTCGAAGCCGAAGAACTGGCGCTTGGCTGTGCCGACGGTCTCTACGAGAAGATCGACTGGGACAAGATGGGCGGCAAGGACAAGTTCCTCGACAGCGCCGTCAATGACTGTGGTGTCGGCGCCATCGTCTGGTCGACGGCGATCGCCTACGACGGCGACAAGCTCGCGGAAGGCCCGACCTCCTGGGCGGATTTCTGGAATGTCGAAAAATTTCCTGGCAAGCGCTCGCTGCGCAAGGGTCCGAAATACACGCTGGAATTCGCGCTGCTCGCCGACGGCGTCTCCAAGGACGAGCTCTATGATGTGCTGAGCACGGAAGAGGGTGTCGCACGCGCGTTCAAGAAGCTCGATGAATTGAAGCCGAACATCGTCTGGTGGGAGTCCGGCGCCCAGCCGTTGCAGTTCCTCGCTTCGGGCGAAGTCGCCATGGCCTCTGCCTACAATGGTCGCATCACCGGTATCAACCGCTCCGAAGGGAAAAACCTCAAGGTCGTCTTCCCTGGCAGCATCTATGCCGTCGACAGCTGGGTCGTGCTGAAGGATGCCGAGAACAAGGACGTCGCTCAGGACTTCATCGCCTTTGCGAGCCTTCCGGAAAACCAGGCAAAGCTGCCGGAGTTTGTGGCTTACGGCCTGCCGAACAAGGAAGCGGCCGCGATGGTGCCGGCTGAGTTTGCCAAGGATCTGCCGACCGATCCGACCAACATGACAGATGCAATTCCGCTCAACGTGGATTTCTGGATCGACAATGCCGAAACGCTGACTGAGCGCTTCAACGCCTGGCTCGCCCAGTAAGGACATCCGTGGTGAGGGGCGCCCTGCGGGGCGCCCCCGCCGCATGGCCGGGTGCGTTTTGCAAGGCGCCCCTTCGCCTCTAGCGATGGAGTCTTCCGTGGCCGAGTTCATTCGATTTGACCGCATCACGAAATTCTACGGCCCGCTCTGCGTGGTCGAAAACCTCAATCTCGACATCGGGAAGGGCGAGTTCGTCAGCCTGCTCGGGCCCTCCGGCTCCGGCAAGACGACGCTACTGATGATGCTCGCCGGCTTCGAACAACCGACGTCCGGCAGTATCCTCCTCGACGGAACGGCCATCAATGCGGTGCCCACGCACAAGCGGGACATGGGCGTCGTCTTCCAGAGCTATGCGCTTTTCCCTCACATGTCCGTCGGCGATAACATTGCCTTTCCGCTGCAGATGCGCGGCGTCGGCAAGGCGGAGATCGGCGAGCGCGTCAAGCGGGCGCTCGACATGGTCCAGCTTTCTGCGCTTTCCGACCGCTATCCCGTGCAGCTTTCGGGCGGCCAGCAGCAGCGGGTGGCGCTCGCGCGCGCGTTGGTCTTCGAGCCGCGCGTCGTGCTGATGGACGAGCCGCTCGGCGCACTCGACAAGCAGCTGCGCGAGCAGATGCAACTCGATATCCGCGACCTGCATCGCCGTCTCGGCCTCACGATCGTCTTCGTCACGCACGACCAGTCCGAAGCCCTCACCATGTCGGACCGCGTCGCCGTCTTCAACCGCGGCAAGATCGAACAGATCGGCACGCCGCGCGAGGTCTACGACGAGCCGGCGACGCGCTTCGTTGCCGAGTTCATCGGGGAGACAAACCTCTTCGAGGGTGTCGTGGAAGCCGTACACGGTGGGGAAGCGACCGTGCGGCTCGCCTCGGGCGCGCAGATTGTGTCGGCCGTCTCCGGCAGCGTCGCTTCCGGCCAGTCCGTCCTCCTGTCCATCCGCCCGGAGCGAGTCGATCTCAGCGAGACGCCGGGCGAGGCGCGCAATGTGCTCGAAACGGAGGTCACTGATTCCGTTTATCAAGGTGACCACCTGCGCGTGCAACTGCAGAATGTCGGCCATCCATTGATCGCCAAGCTTGGCCGAAGGTCGCGCGAGTTTCCGCCGGGCACCAGGGTCTTTGCGGCCTTTTCCGCCGGCGACTGTCGGGTCATCACGCCATGAGCGCGGCTCCCTCCCACACGGGGCGGTCGCTTCTCCTGCTGGCGCCGCTCATGCTCTTCCTCACAGGCTTCTTCGTCTGGCCGCTTTTCAGCATGATGTCGCAGGCCGTATCGGATCCGGCCGTGTTGCGGCTTCTGCCACGCAGCGCGGAGGTTCTCGCCGACTGGGACCGCAAGTCGCCCCCGACCATGCCGATGCAGATCGCCATGATGGAGGATCTGAAGGCGGTCGATGACGACCAGGCGCTCGGCGACATGGTGCGCCGCCTCAACAGCGCCCGCCCCGGCTTTCGCACGCTGATGGGCAAGACCACCAGTGCGGTCGAGGATAGCACGAACCCGCCCGCCGACCTCGTTTCTATCGACAAGCGCTGGGAAAAGCCGGAATTCTGGCTGGCGGTCGCCAATGCACTCTCGCCCTATACGGACCGCAACCTTCTTGCCGCCGTGGATTTCGGGCGTAATGCCGCCGGCGAGATCGAGCATCTGCCGCCGGACCAGTCGGTCAACAGCGTGATCCTCCTGCGCACCTTCTGGATCGCCGCACTGGTCACCTTCGCCTGCGCCTGCATCGGATACCCTTACGCCATCATCGCCGCTTCGCTTTCAGGCTGGAAGCGTGACCTGATGCTTGCCGCCGTGCTGCTGCCGCTGTGGACCTCGCTCCTGGTGCGCACGGCGGCCTGGTTCATCCTGTTGCAGGAAAAGGGGCTGATCAATGATCTCCTGTTGATGCTCGGGATCATCGATGCGCCGCTCGCGCTGATCTTCAACCGGACCGGCGTCATCATCGCGATGACTCATGTGCTGCTGCCCTTCATGGTGCTGCCGATCTACTCAGTACTGATCACCATCCCGAAGAACCTGATGCCGGCCGCCGCCTCGCTCGGCGCCCATCCGTTGCGCGCCTTCCTGCGCGTGCTCTTGCCGCTCAGCCTGCGCGGGGTCGCCTCCGGTGGCTTGCTCGTCTTCATCTCGGCGATCGGCTACTATATCACCCCGGCACTGATCGGCGGGCCGGGCGACCAGATGATCTCGTCCATCATCGCCTTCTATGCGACAGGCTCGGCAAACTGGGGCATGGCCGGCGCGCTCGGCGTCGTGCTGCTCGTCGCGACGTTGCTGCTCTACAGCGTCTATGCGCGGCTCTCGAGTGACGAAGTGGGAAGGAACTGACGATGCCGATCAAAATCGCCAAGGCCAGCTTCGCCACGCTGACGATTCTCTTCCTCGTCGCGCCGCTGATTGCCATCCTGCCGCTCGCCTTCACCTCGAGCGTCATCCTGACCTATCCGATCCCCTCCTGGTCAGTGCGCTGGTTCGAGGAATTGTTCTTTGCCGACGCGTGGCGACGGGCGATCGTCAACAGCCTGATCATCGGCACGGGCACGACGCTGCTCGCAACCGCGCTCGGCACCGCCGCGTCGCTCGGCCTTCGTAACCGGCTGCTCTTTTTCCGCGGCTCGATGCGCACGCTCTTTCTTTTGCCGATGGTCGTGCCGGCGGTCGTCCTTGGTGTCGGTCTGCAGGTGCTTCTGTCGGGATTTGGCCTTACCAACAGCTATCTGGGCGTGATCATCGCCCACACGGTCGTCGCCGTGCCATTCGTGGTGGTGAGCGTCACGGGAGCGCTTGCCGGAATCGATGAGCGGGTGGAGCGCGCCGCCCAGAGCCTCGGTGCCTCGCCGACGACGGTCTTTCGCCGCATCACCCTGCCGCTTGCGATGCCCGGCGTGCTGTCGGGCGCCGTTCTGGCCTTCGCGACCTCGCTCGACGAGGTGGTCCTGACGCTCTTCGTCGCCGGCCCGAACCAGCGAACGCTGGCGCGGCAGATGTTCTCCTCGATCCGCGAGAATATCAGCCCGGCGATTGCCGCTGCCGCCTTCCTCTTCATTGCGGCGACAATCCTGATCGGTCTCGTCGTCGTCCTGTCGCGGTCTATGCTGGCGAAGCGACGCTAGGCCGCCGCCCGAGCGTGGAGTGCCTCAGCTTGCGGCGGCTGTCCTGCTTTGGGGATGGAAACCCAGTTTCTCGGAAATCTCGTTTGCTGCCTTCAGCAGGCTCTCGAGATAAGTGCGCCGATTGCGCAGCCCGTCCTCGCGTGGCGTGACGAGGCAGAGTGTCGCGATACAGGTGCCGTCGGCCTGATAAATGGGTACGGCGAAGCAATGGGTGAAATTCTCGACTTCGCTGTTGAACGTGAAGTAGCCGTCGCGGCTCGCCTGCCGCACCTGGGCAATGAAGTCGGACGGCTGCATCTGTCGTCCATCGGGAAGGACGAAATCCTCCGGCGGAATGAAATCAATGATCTCCTGGTCGCTCAGATGCGAGACCAGCAGGCGGCCGGACGCGGTCCAGGGGATTGAAACCAGTTCGCCGACGCTCGACGAAATCCGGAACGGCCGGATCCCCTCGCGCATCATCGCGACCGTGTATTTTTTCCCTTCGAGCAGGCACATCTGCGCCGTCTCGCGGGTCTCTTCCGCGAGCCTGACCAGCATGCGGTCGCATTCGCGCATCAGGTCGAATTGCTCGGCATAGGCGGTGCCGAGGAAGTAGAGACGACGGCCGAGATAGACGCGGCCGTCACCGCCCTGGTAATCCAGCATGCCGTGGCTCAGGAGGAGATTGACCAGTTCATAGACCGACGACCGGGGCGCCCCGATTTCGGATGCGATCTCGTTCGGCCGCATGGGCTGCCGCGTCACACGCAGGAATTCGAGGATCTCGAAGGCGCGATCCAGTCCCCGGGTGCGTCGCGACACCATATCGCCTGCGGCCTCGGCCATGCTCTTCTCCAATTGTTGTCAGGCGCGATCAGCGCGATAAGCCACGCAATCGACCTCTACCTTGCAATCGACCATCATACGCGACTGAACACAAGCACGTGCCGGCGGATGCTCACCGAAGTACTCGGTATAAACGCCGTTGAAACTCCAGAAGTCGCGCGGGTCGTCGAGCCAGACGCCGACGCGCACCACGTCTTCGACGCCGTAACCAGCTTCATGCAGGATGGCAATGAGGTTTTCGATCGCCTTGCGGGTCTCGGCCACGATGCCACCACGGACGATCTCGCCCTTCTCCATCGGCACCTGTCCGGAGACGTAGAGCCATCCGTTCGCCTCGACGGCGCGAGCAAAGGGAAGTGGCTGGCCGCCTGCGCCGGTTTCGCCTGCACCGTAACGTTTGATCGTCATAGAAATCTCTCTTCTTCTTTCAGTTGAAACTGGATGTCTTCAGGAATTCGGCAAGCCGCTCGGTCTTCGGCTTGACGAACATCTCCTTCGGGTCGCCTTCCTCGCAGATGACGCCCTGGTTCATGAAGATCACGCGGGTGGACACTTCGTAGGCGAAGCGCATCTCGTGGGTGACGAGCAGCATGCTCATGCCGTCGGCGGCCAGACCCTTGATGACCTGCAGGACTTCGCCGACGAGTTCCGGATCGAGCGCCGATGTCACTTCGTCGAACAGCATCAGCTGCGGCGCCATGGCGATAGCGCGAGCGATGGCGACGCGCTGCTGCTGGCCGCCGGACAGCTGGCCGGGATAATGATCGCCGCGGCTCGCCAGCCCGACACGGTCCAGCCATTTCTCGGCGATGGCGCGCGCTTCGTCGCGGCTCATCTTCTTCACCTTGACGAGCCCGAGCATGATGTTTTGCAGCGCGGTCATGTGCGGAAAGAGATTGAACTGCTGGAAGGCCATGCCGGTCATCGCCCGCTGCCGGGCGATTTCCTTTTCGCTCTTGCGTTTCCGGACGCCACCGGCGTGATCGTAGCCGATCTCCTCACCGGCGAGACGGATATGCCCGCCCTGGAAGTCCTCCAGCATGTTGATGCAGCGAAGCATCGTGGTCTTGCCGGATCCGGATGAGCCGATGATCGAGATCACCTCGCCTTCGCGCATGGTGCAGTCCACCCCCTTCAGCACTTCCAGTGTCCCGTATTGTTTGCGCAAACCTTCGATCTCGAGAAGTATCTTGCTCATGATGTGCGACCTCAGGACGGGACGGCCGTCTTGCGCTCGACGTATTTGCCGAAGCGCTCGATGCCGTAATTGATGACGAAGTAGAGAAGCCCGGCGAAGAAATAGAACTGCAGGCTCATGAAATTGCGGGAGATGATTTCCTGTGTGCGGAGCAGGAGCTCTGCCACACCGATCACGGATAGGAGCGTCGAGGCCTTGACCATCTCCGCGGCCGTATTGACCCAGGCTGGCAGCAATTGCCGAAGGGCCTGCGGCCAGAGCACGTAGGCAAACGTCTGGCCGAAGGTCAGGCCGATCGCCTTTGCGGCCTCCGTTTGTCCCTTAGGGATCGCCTGCAATCCGCCGCGGACGATTTCGCCGACATGCGACGAGCAGAAGATCGCCAGCGCAAGCACGCCGGCCTGGAACGGCCCGAGCTCGATGCCGACGGTGGAGAGCACATAATAGCTCGCCAGAACCAGGACGAGCACCGGTGTTCCGCGGATGACGTCGGTATAGGCGCGTACCACGAGACGCAGCGCACGGTTGCCGTAGACCAGCGACAGGCCGACGAGCACGCCGAGCAGTGAGCCGGTGATGATCGACAACAGCGAGATCGAGACTGTGACACCGAGACCGTTGAGGATCACGTAGCGCGCGAGCCAGAGCTGATCGAGGAAGGCTGAGAGATCCATCATGACTTCCACCTATCTTGGAACGGCCAGCCGCCGCTCGGCGACGCGCATAAGGGCGGCGAGCAGGGTACAGGTGGCGACGTAGAGGCCCGAGGTGACGATCCAGGTCTCGATCACGCGGAAAGTTTCGACGTTGATCTTGCGTGCCTCGAAGGTGAGTTCCGGCACGGCGATCGCCGCGGCGAGCGACGTATCCTTGAACAGCGAGATCACGGTCGAAGACAGCGAGGGCAGCACGTTGCGGAACATGAGCGGTGTGATGATCGAGGTACGGATCTGCATCGGCGTGAGACCGATGGCGAGACCGGCTTCGGTCAGACCCCTGGGGATCGACAGAAGGCCGGCGCGGAAGACTTCGGCCAGATAGGCGCCGGAGTAGATGGAGAGGACCGCGACGAAACTTTCGATCTTGCCGAGCCGCACACCCATCTGCGGCAGCGCGAAATAGGTAAACAGCACGAGGACGAGGATGGGTAGATTGCGAATGATCGTCACGTAGGTCGCGGCCGGCATCTTCAGCCACGCGCTTTTCGAGACCAGTGCAAATGCGACCATCAGTCCGATCACCGCGCCGATCAGAATGGAAACGAAAGCCAGCCCGAGGCTGAGAAGCAATCCTTCCAGGAGCTGGTCGAAGCTACGCCAGACGGCGGCGAAATTGAGCGAATAACCCATGGCGGGGTCCTGCCAAGAAAGAAAACGAAGGACGAAGGGCGATGGCCCTCCGTCCCGATGACAGTGCTCGCGTCTTACTTGAACTCGACCGGGAAGCCGATCTGGGGCGGCGTCAGGTCCTTGCCGAACCAGGTCTTGTAGGACTTGGCGTAGAAGTCGAATTCGACGCCAGTCATCGCCTCGTGCAGTGCCGTGTTGACGAAGTTCAACCAATCCTGGTCACCGCGCTTGACGCCGCAGGCATAGGTCTGCGGGTTCCAGCCGTAGCCGGCATCCTTATAGCGCCCGGCATTCTGCGTCATGTACCAGGCAAGCGACGACTGGTCGGTTGCCGCGGCATCGGCACGGCCGGATTCGAGCGCCTGATAGATGAGGTCGACGGATTCATACTGGTCGACAGTCGCCTCGGGGAGCGCGGCGTGCACCATGTCCTCGGCATAGACATTCTGCAGGACCGAGATGGTAACCGAGGACCCGGCGGCCTTCAGGGCGGCGTAGTCGGCGTATTTGCCGTCCGCCTTCAGCATCAGGCCGACGCCTTCGCGATAATAGGGAATGGTGAAGGCGATCTGCTGGGCGCGCTCGCCGGTGACGGTCATGAACTGGCAGGTCAGGTCGACTTTGTCAGTGGTGATGTTGGGGATGCGCGCGTCGGAGGACTGGTTGACGTACTCGATCTTGTCGGGATCGCCGAACAGGGCCTTGGCAACGATACGGCCCATGTCGACGTCGAAGCCCTGCAGCTTGTCGTCGGCGCTCTTGAAGTGCCATGGCGCGTTCGTGCTGCCGGTGCCGAGCACGAGGTGGCCGCGGGCAAGGACTTCATCGAGCTTGCTGCCTTCGGCGAGAACCGGGGTGGAAAGGAAGGTTGCGGCGACCAGCGACATCAGGCCGGCACGGAAGGAAATGGTCATGGCGTTCCCCTGGGAATCGAGTGCTTCTTTCTAATCCAATATAGCGGACATATGTCTGTTTTACCGGATTGACATATCAACGCCCATGGAGGATGTCTTGTCAATAGCCATTGCGATGCAGCGCTGAGCAGTGGCATCGTTCCTGCTGCGCTGCGTCCATCGGTATCGAGGTTCTCATGCCCTTTTCTCCCGAAGACCTGGCGGCGATCGACACGCCGGCCGTTCTAGTCGACCTGGACATCGCCAGGCGCAACGTCGAACGTTTCCAGCACTATGCGGATCAACACGGGCTTCGTGTCCGACCGCATATCAAGACGCACAAGCTTCCGGCGGTCGCCGAGATGCAGCTTGCGGCCGGCGCGGTCGGCATAACCTGCCAGAAGGTCTCCGAGGCCGAGGCCATGGTCGCGGGAAGCGGTGCCATCACCGACGTCCTGATCACCTACAACATCGTCGGGTCCGAAAAACTCGAGCACCTGAAGGCGCTCGCCAGGAAGGTGAAGCTGTCGGTTGTTGCAGACAGCCGAGCCGTCGTGGACGGACTGTCCGGGGCGTTCCGCGGCGAGCCGCAACCCCTCACCGTCCTGGTGGAATGCGATACCGGCGCGAACCGCTGTGGCGTCCTGACACCTGAAGCCGCGGAGGCGCTTGCGGCGCATATCCATGCGTCGCCCGGACTCGTCTTCGGTGGCCTCATGACCTATCCGCCGGCGGGCGGCGAGGCGGCCGTCGAACGGTTCATGGAGGAGGCGAAGAGCCGAATCGAAACTCATGGCATTGCCGTCCCCGTCATCACGTCCGGAGGCACGCCCTCGATGATGCATGCGGCGGAAGCGCCCGTGACGACCGAATACCGGCCCGGAACCTACGTCTATAACGATCGGTCGCTGGTATCGCGCGGGGTTTGCGGGTGGGACGACTGCGCCTTGAACGTGCTCGCAACCGTCGTTTCGGTGCCCGCGCCGAACCGGGCGATCATTGATGCGGGCTCAAAGACCCTGACCTCCGACCTTCTCGGGCTCACGGGCTATGGTCACGTGCTCGGCCGCAACGACATCGCGATTGACCAGCTTTCCGAGGAGCATGGCAGGTTGGTGAGCGAGGGGGCTATCGGACTGACGGTCGGCGAAAAAGTCCGGATCGTACCGAACCACGCCTGCGTGGTGACCAACATGGTCGATGCAGTGTGGGTGACGGCCGACGGTCGGACGACCCCGGAGAAATGGCCGATCGTCGCGCGTGGAAAGATCGTCTGACGGGGTAGGGTTCGCCTGCCCTTTGTTCCGTCGGTCCGGCCGGGAGAACCCGACCGGACCGAGTGCTCATGACCGGTTCGCGGCCGCGGCTTCAAGCGTCGCGATGTCGATCTTCTTCATCGTCATCATCGCGTCGAAGGCGCGCTTTGCCTCGCCGGGGTCCGAACTCGTCGTCAGTTCGATCAGCCGCCGTGGTGTGATCTGCCATGAGAAGCCCCAGCGGTCCTTGCACCAGCCGCATTCGCTTTCCGCACCTCCGTCCCTGGTGATTGCATTCCAGTAGCGGTCCGTCTCCTCCTGGTTTTCGGTGAGGACGACGAAACTCACCGCTTCGTTCGGCGTGAAAATGGGCCCGCCGTTCAGGCCGAGAAAGCGCCGGCCGAGGACGGTGAATTCGACAGTCAGTTCGGCTCCCGCGTGGCCACCGGGGAAATCTCCGGGGGCGCTGTTCACCTTGTCGACGCGGCTGTCGGGAAATGTCGCTGCATAGAACTTTGCGGCCTTGCTTGCTTCACCATGGTCATACCACAGGCAGGTAACGAGTTCGGTCATTTCCATCCTCCTTTGGGTTTCAGGTGTTGTTGGGTGGCACCGCTCGGTGCGGCCGTGGTCGTCAGGCCGGCTGCTTGCCGGCATTGATCGCCAGTTGCGCGGCGAAAGCGCGTTGGTAGGCGGGCCGCGCTTCACCGCGGGCGACATAGGCCGAAAGGTTCGGATACTCGTCGAGGATCCCCGACGATCTCAATCTGATGAGGACCGACACCATCATCAGATCGCCCGCACTGAACGGACCGTCGAGCCAGTCGGCAGTGCCGAGGCGGGCGCAAAGGTCGCCGAGCCGATCGCGGATGCGGTCATCGACGAGGCGCAGCCGCTGCGCGCACCAAGGCTCTTTTCTCTCGGCAATCCACGTCGTCGCGCGGTCGAGGATCGGTGGTTCCACCGTGTTCAATGCCGCGAACATCCAGGCAATCGCGCGGGCACGAGCCTTTGCCTCCGCCGGCAGCAGGCCTGCATGGCGCTCGGCGATATGAAAGACGATCGCTCCGGACTCGAAGAGGACGAGATCATCCTCTTCATAGGTCGGAATCTGTCCGAAAGGATGGCGAGCCTTATGGTCTGGCTCCTTCATCGCGCTGAACGAAACGAGGTGGACATTGTAGGGCTGTCCCACTTCTTCGAAAGCCCAGCGGACGCGCGTGTCACGTGCGAGCCCCTGTCCCCCGTCCGGGGAGCGTTGGAAGGCGGTGATGGTCGGTGTCATCGAAAAGCTCCTTCCTTTCGCGTGTCGGCTTCTCCGGATCTCCTCGAAGAATGCTGATCGCCTGATTTCGGGGCTGCCTTGTTTAAACCTCTTTCCGCTCTGCGCCGGCGCTGAAGAGCATCCGGATATAGCGGCTGAGGTGATCGATGCTGTCTGCGGCAACGTCGGCGCCACCCGTGGCCTTGGCCAGAATGAACGCGCCCTGGATGACGGCCTGGGTGTGGAGCGCGAGTGATTTCGCCGTCCAGTCGGGCGCCATGTCGCGCTCGCGTAGTGCCGCTTCGATGTCGACCTCGAGGGTCGCCGCATGGCCGGTGATACTGCGTGCGCAGGCGTCGCGGATGTTCGGTAGTGTCTCGTAGGTTTCCTGCACCATGGTGCCGACGAGACAGGTGAAGTCCGGCACACCGCCCTTGAGAAGCGCCTTGCGGAATTCGAGATAGCCGAGGATGCGGTCGAGAGGGGCGGCGAAACTGTGATAGGGTGCGCCGGCGAACAGTGCCGCGGTCGTTTCAGACCAGTGGTTTGCCGCCGCGACGCCGAGTTCGTCCTTGCTCTTGAAGTGATGGAAGAAGGCGCCCTTGGTCACGCCCGCGGCTGCACAGAGCTCATCCACCGTGGTGGCGGAATAGCCCTTGGTGCGGATCACCGTCAGGGCGGCATCCAGCAGCTTGGCTCTGGCATCCGGTTTGATCGCTGACTTGGACATTCTTTCCTCCACTAAGAGAACGCATACCGACTAGTTGGTATGTTGTCAAGAGATGTGTTGTTCAACAGCCGCCCCGGCATTTGTCCTTGGGAGAAGGCGTCCAAAGCTCATCTCTGATCGGCAGAACTGATAGTCACATGCCCTAGTGGGTAATACTGGTTACGAGCCAGTCGGCGTCGCCGACCGCCGCGAGCATGGCCCGTGCGTCGTCGATCGCTCCGCTCTCGCGAAGGGCTTTGCGGCTCTCTCGAACGGCTGGAGACACCTCTGGGCCGGGCGCTGTCGTGAGACGTGTGAGTTTGGTTTCAATTGCCCTTAGGGCTGTTCCGAGGGTCCAGCCGCCTGTCTCTCGAAACTTGCTTGCGTCGTACTCTCGGGAAGGTAGTGAATACCGGGCGAACATGAGTTCGATCGGGTCCCCGCGGACCAGAAGTTGTACTTCTCTCGCATTCCAGCCGAGCACGGGCAGATGGGTTGCGAGCAGGTAATGGTTGGTGTCCCTGCTGGCGCTGAGGGATGGGATCGGCACGAGCCTCTCGGCAAGCAGAACCAAGGCAGCGAGCCCGGGGCTCACGAATTCCGGCTGCAGCCACGATGCCACCGCGCCGTCCGGATCGAGGCGGAACGCCGCCTGGATATCTGCACGCCCCGCGATTGCGGGAAGACCTTGCAGCGCCATCGCGGAGAGCTTGTCACGCTCGCCGGCATCCCATGCCGATAGTACCTCTTGGACAACCTCTTCAAAGGCCGATGTGATGGGACAACGAAAGGCGTGATGCAGTACGGCCATGTCTTAGACGCTCCTCTGGCAAGGGCCGCCGGGCCGGAGGCCCGACGGCGAGGGCATAGATCGCTGCGTTATGCTCAGCGCAATCTTACCGGCACCACCTCACGGACCGCAATTGCCCAAGGTTCCGTTGACGATTGTTACGCCGGAAGCCGGAGTTGTCGCGAGGGAGTGAAACCCGGCAGCAGCAACCCGGCTGGCCGCATTGTTCGACGTTGTACCCGTGATCTGGGTCCTTGGGATGCTCCAGTGGCCGGCGGGGTTGTTGTCAAAATCAATCTGCCAGGGGAACGCCTTAGGCTGGTCGGCCGGATTTGCTCCGACGGGGATCCCCGCATTGCCGACCAGATCTTGGTTGCCCGGAGCCGGAGCGACCGTGTTCGGGAGGTCGACCTTCACGAAGCACTGCTTGGTCGGGAATGCCGCCTGTGCCGCAGCGTCGTTGGCGAAGTAGAAGAATGAGAGTGTAGGAGTAGGGTTGCCGCTCACGCCGAAGTTTGCGGCATTCCAGGTGACGGCGCCGGTGTTGGCGTCCGCATCGACGGCGCGGTAGACCGAGTAGGCCATCGCGGGACTGGCGAGCCCGAGTGCCGCAAGTGCGGCAAAGACGACGGCGAGATGGCGGCGGAAACGAAGTCTCTTGGTTCTCATGACTGCATTCCTTTTTTGCGCAGGGAGGATGGGCGTTCCCCGCACCATGCGAGGAGCGCTGACCGGCGAGGCCTCTCGCCGGCGGTGGTGGAGGCCCTCGGGAGGGCCACGTCTGTGGGTGCTGTGGGGACGGCGTCAGGCCGTCCGGGTCTCGGGATTGGAAGCGTCAGGCGATGCTGAACGTTGCCAGTACCCGACCGATTTGCCGCTGCGCGGCTTCATTGCCGACGATGCCGAGGGCGGCGTCCCCCGGCATCGCCTCTCCTGGCGTCTGACGTTGACCGACGGCGGGGAGGAGCGCCGCCTGAGGACGTCAGGAGACGGTGATCAGGTTGTCGATGCCGAGAGTGGCACTGCGCGTCGTCAGGGCGCCGCCATAGGTGACTTCGACGGCATTGGTGACATCTTCGATGTCGATGACATCCCCGGTTACGAAATTGCCGAAGATGACCCAGTAGTTCGGGTGCGGCGTGAACACGGCCGTCATGTTCGGTGCCGCCTGTACGGCAAATGTGCCCGAACCGGACATGCCGACGCCGACGGAGGTCCGGTTCGGCGCGACATTCGGGAGCTGCTGAATCGTCAGGGAGCCGATGGCTCCACTGGCGTTCGGGTTCGCAAAGGTCGTCGCACCGTAGTTGTCCTGGGTCAGCTGGATGAGGTTCTGCCCGTTCGGATCTGCCGGCATGGTCTGCGACGCCGAGAAGTTGATCCCCGGCTGGAGCAGCCCGGTCTCAGACCAGACGAAGCTGTATTCGAGATTCCAGGTGAAGGTCACCTTGCTTTTCGGAGCGGTCGGCCGGGCAAACCAGGCGAGAGAGAACACATTGCCCGGAATGGTCATCGGCGGTGCCTTCTGGAACACGGCGAAGCTTCCGGAAAGCTGGGAGTTGTTGACGCACGTCAGAGAGTAGCTGGTCATTGGTCTTGCCTTTCTTCGAGGAATATCCCCCGGTTTGAAGGGGCCGGTACCGCCTCGGGGGCTGAAACGATACCGGCCATTGCCTCGCCGCTCGTGGATCAGGCGGAGAATCGGGAGTGACGAGGATCTGCCCGGCAGGAGGCGAGCGCCGGGCAAGCTGGTTCGTCGTCAGCTGGTCTCGACGATCTGGTTGTCCAAGCCGACCGTGATGCTTGCGGTTGCCGTCGGACTGGTGCTCGTCGCATCCGTCTTGAAGGTGACGGTCTGTGCGTGGCTCTCGTCCGAGATGTCGGGCGCCGGGAGTTGGAAAGCGGTGCCGAACATGACCGTGACGGTGGGCGAGAGGTCCGGCTCGAGCGTCACGGGCGACAGGCTGACCGGGATCGGCACGAGGATCGGGGCGGGGCCTACCACAAGGCCGACCGAACCGCCCGCCGGAATACCCGGAGCGAAGGTCACCGTGAGGACACCTTCGGGTCCACCGGGCGAGGGTGTGATCGTGAATGCCCCATTCGTCCAGGCCACCGCGACGGTGTCGCCGAGCGCAACCGGGGTCTTCTCCGCATGTGCCGGATCCGCACCCGCGGCGAGCACGAGCATGCTCAAGGCACCGGCTCCGCCGTTCCAGGTTAGGTTCACCGGTGGGGATGTATTGGTCGTCGCGGGGGAGACGAGTGCGGTGATGGTTTGTACGCTCGCCGGGAGATTCTTGAGCGCCGGCGGAAAGATGTTGAAATAGACGGAGCCGGGAACGCTCGATGCGTTCGTCGCCGTCAACTGAAAGGAAATGGCCCCGGTCGCGGGTGGGTCGTTAGCGGCAATATTGGAGTCGGTACTGGCCACCTGTGTCGACATTCTAGGGTCTCCTTTCGGCGAACGGGGGATGATGGACTGGCTGCGACTTCCTTCGGCTTTCTCGTATTGTGTGTGGAAATCCTATGACTGTCCGCTCTGGTTGTCCTTGGATGGGCGTCCCAAAGACTTGGACGTGCGTCCCGAAACTCAACCGCTGATCAGTGCAAGCAGCCAGTCGGAAAGGGATGGCTCGGTGGCAGCCGCCGGCGAGAGTCCCGGTTGGCGGCCGGCGCGCACGGAGGCGCGGGCCTCCCGCGGGGATATCCCGAACCTCTGTCGAAAGAGCCGACTGAAGTGGGCCTCGTCGGCGAAGCCGGCGTCATAGGCTATCTCGCCGATCCGGCGATCAGCATGTCTCGGATCGCACAAGGCGCTCAGGCTTCGGCGAAGTCGCCTGCGGCGAATGTAGGTCCGCACGCCGCCGACATTCTCGAACTGTCTGTAGAGTTGGCTCCGCGAGACGCCCATTTCCCGAGCGATCGCGATCGGCGTGAGATCGTCCCGATGGAGGTTCTCTTCGATGTGGCGACGCAGGCGTTGCCCGATGCTTGGCCTTGGGCCGGTATGGGAGGGCCGTACGGTCGAGGCGAGACAGTACGCCAGCAGTTCAGGTATGGCGCCCGACAGGGCCAGGGTCTCTCCGGTGGCCAGGTGGTGTGCGGCCACTGCCAGCGCCTCCAGCACGCCTCGGACGATGATACCCATGGCGCTTCCGCCGACAAGGAAGCGGGGTGACGCGGGCTGCTGATCCGCAATGGAGGCCGGCAGCGCCCATCTCGGCATAATGAGATGAAGCGCGTCCATCTCGGTCGTTGCGAAGGCGAATGGTGCCGACAGGTCGATGATAGCAACGTCACCTGGGCGAAGCCGCTTGGCGGCAGGATCGGCGAGAGCAATCTCGCCGCTCAGCAGGCAGGAGATGACGATATGGTCGAGTTCGTTGCCAACGAGCCCGACCTGGCTTCGCTGGTAGCGACTGGCCGCGGCTTTGCTCCTGCACAGCAGGAATGTGCCGAAGTGATGCACGACAAGGCTGGCGTCGAACGAAAGCGGTGCTGTCGGTCGCGGCGCAGCGCATTCGAAGAGCAGATCCAGGACCGATTTCCATGCGCCAAACGGATCGCTGGTGCCGGCGGTTGTGAAAACAAGTGTCTTTACCGCGCCAGTCCCGCCGTCGGGAGGCGTCAAGTCGTCGGCTGTCTCCTCATCAATGCCCCTCATGGTTGCAGTGAAGGGCAGTTTCGCCAATTAAGCTATGACTTGTCGGGGCAAGAGCTAACAGAAGTTTGCGAGCCAGTGAGTCCCACCTGCGATGGGTCACTCTTCCCGTGGAGGATGTTCGTTTCGGCAATCAGGCCGCTTCACGCCCGGATGGCGGCATCGCTGTGACGATCATCATGCATGCACGCGGCGCGGGAACAAATCCCGCTCGTTCCGGTTCTCCGAACCGGAGGAGGATCAAACATGAACAAATCTGCATTTGTCTCAGTGCTGACCGGCGTCGCAGCCGCGCTGTTTGCTGGCTCCGTCCAAGCTCAGACTGAACTCTCTCTCTGGTACCATGGTGCGGGCAATGCCGAGGAACGGAGGATCCTGACCGGCATCATTGACGACTTCAACGCTTCCCAGAAGGCGTGGCGGGTCAGCCTTCAGGAATTTCCTCAGGCAGCCTACAACGAGTCAGTGACGGCCGCCGCGCTTTCGAACAAACTGCCTGACATACTCGACGTCGACGGCCCGAACATGCCGAACTGGGCCTGGGCCGGCTATCTCCAACCGTTGCAGATGTCGGAAGAGAAGCTGAAAAACTTCCTTCCCGGTGCGATCGGAAAGTGGAACGGCAAACTCTATTCGGTCGGTTTGTGGGATGCGGCGCTTGCAGTCTTTGCGCGAAAATCGGTGCTGGAGGCGAATGCCATACGTATCCCCACACTGGATAAACCCTGGACGGGTGACGAGTTCACGGCCATCCTCGAGAAGCTGAAGGCGAGCGGGAAATTCGAGTATGCAATCGACCTCGGCATGGCGGACAAGACGGAATGGTACAGCTACGCCTTCACGCCGTTCCTGGAGAGTTTCGGCGGTGGTCTGATCGACGCCAAGACCTACGAGACCGCGGAGGGAGTGCTGAACGGAGACGCGGCCATCCGTTTTGGTGAATGGTGGCAGTCCCTGTTCGAAAAGCAGCTCGCGCCGGGTACGTCTCAGTCCCCCGCCGATCATGAGACGGGCTTCCTCGACGGACGCTATGCACTCCAGTGGATGGGCAACTGGGTTGCGGTCAAGGCCCTCGAAAAGTACGGCGACGATCTCCTTTTCCTGCCGGCGCCGGATTTCGGCAAAGGTCCGAAAATCGGAGCCGCCTCCTGGCAGTTCGGCGTTTCCGCGACGAGCGAACATCCGGAAGGTGCGTCTGCCTTCATCGAGTTTGCGGTCCAGGACAAGTATCTCGCGCAGTTCTCCGATGCGATCGGCCTCGTTCCCGCCACTTCGACGGCAGCCGGGATGACGAAGAGCTACAAAGAGGGCGGGCCGCTTTCAGTCTTCTTCTCGCTTTCGGAGAAGCAGGCGACGCTGAGGCCCGTGACACCGGCCTACGCGTTCATCTCACCTGTCTTCCAGAAGGTACTCGCCGATATCGCAAATGGCGCCGACGTCGCGGCGACGCTCGACAACGCGACCGACGAGATCAATGCGAACATTGAGCGCAATGGCGGATACAAGGCGAAGTAGTGTGTGGGCCCCGGGATGAGGCAACAGCCGCGAGCAGGTAAGCTGAACCGACAGAACCTGGCGGGCTGGCTGATGGCCGGCCCTGCACTGGTTTTGATCGGCTTCTTTCTGGTCGCGCCCTTTCTGCTCGGCTTTGGGCTGTCCTTCACCAATCAGCGCCTGACTTCTCCCAACCCGACAGAATTCGTCGGACTTGCCAATTTCTCGAAGCTGCTCGGCGTTGGTGTTCTTCGCCTCGAGCCCGAACGAACGCCGGAAGGAGATATCCGCCACAACCCTGACGGTGCACGTCAATATCCGACCGTGCGCAGTTTTACGCGCAACAACCCGGACTACCCGCAATACCGCGGCATGCGGGAGGTCCTGGGTTTTGAATGGGGTGACGCACGTTACGTTGTGCTGGCCCGCGACCCGGTCTTCCTGAAGGCGCTCGCCAACACCTTTCTTTTCGTGCTCGTGGTGACGCCGGTGCAGGCTTCCCTTGCCCTGGCGCTTGCACTTCTCGTCAACCAGAGACGGCCCGGTATCGGCATCTTCCGGGCGATCTATTTCATGCCGGTGGTTCTCTCCGTGGTCGTGGTGGCCTTGCTCTGGCGCTTCATCTATGCGCCGGACCACGGCCTGTTGAACAGTCTCCTCGGCTATTTGAGCTTCGGTCTCTTCCGCCCGATCGACTGGCTGGGGCGCACCGACACCGCGCTCTGGGCGATCCTCGTCATGTCGGTCTGGCAGGGTGTCGGATTCCACATGGTCATCTGGCTTTCGGGCCTTCAGACCATTCCCCCGACTCTTTACGAGGCGGCGGACATCGAGGGCGCCAATTCCTGGCAGAAGTTTGCCATGGTCACCTGGCCGATGCTACGTAATACCGCTGTGCTCATCTTCGTCGTGATCACCATGCAGGGCTTTGCTCTCTTCGCCCAGATCGACGTCATGACCCGCGGGGGCCCGCTGGACGCTACGCAAACCCTGGTCTTTCAAGCCGTGGAGCGAGGATATCGTCAGCAGGATATCGCTGCCGGTTCGGCGATTTCCGTCATCCTGTTTGTCATCGTCCTCTGCATCACCCTCGTACAGAGATACCTGACCCGGGAGCGCTCACCATGACAGCAGGCAGACAGAAGAACCGGTTGCTGGTTGCTCTCGACTACCTGTTGCTGATCGCGATCGCGGCCGTCTTCGTGCTGCCGCTGCTCTTCATGGTCTTCTCGTCGATGAAGCCGGACGACCAGCTGTTGCGTGATGCAGCCTCCGTCAGGGCCTTCCTGCCCGTCGGCGACATCTCGTTCGACAATTATGCGGCCGCATTTGCGCGTGCGCCCATCGCGACCTTCGTCTTCAACTCCGTGATCGTTACCGCCACCACCGTGTTTCTGGCGCTCGTCCTCTGTTCTCTTGCCGGGTTTGCCTTCGTCTTTTTGAACTGGCGCGGTCGCGACGTTGTCTTTTCGGTAATCCTCGCGACGCTGATCATTCCCTTCGAGACGATCGCCGTGCCGCTCCTGCTCGAGGTGAACAACCTGCCTTGGATCGGCGCGGATGGGCTGCTATGGGGATGGCTGAATTCGTGGCGGGTTCAGATCATTCCCTGGATCGCCGATGGCCTGACGATCTTTCTCTTCGTCCAGTATTTCAAGGACCTGCCGCATGACCTGATTGAGGCGGCGCGGATCGACGGGGCGAACTGGCTGCAGATCTATTCAAGGGTGGTCATGCCTCTCTCCGGTCCGGTCATCGCGACGGCGGCGATCCTCAAATTCCTGGTGATGTACAGCCAGCAATATCTCTGGCCGCTTCTGGTGACGCAGTCGGAGACTTACAGGCCCGTGATGGTCGGCCTGCAATACTTCTTCCAGCTGCAAACGCCCTGGGGAGAAGTGATGGCGTATCTGACGTTGATCAGCGTCCCGGTTTTGGTCTTCTATCTGCTCCTGCAGCGCTTCTTTATCGCGAGCGTCGCCTCGACCGGCATCAAGGGGTAGGCCCGGGGGGCGAGGCCGGCAATTTCTTGCCAGAGGTCCGATCAGGCCCGGCAGAAATTCGCCTGCCGTCGCTGTGCCTTCGCGGGCTGCGTCAACAATTTCAATTGGTTGGAAATGGCCCGTCAATTGCTACGGAGCCATATGCGGCTTGGTTCTGAGGAGGACGGCTGCATCGATGTGAAACTTGAACGGGAGGATTTTCAGGTGAACCTTAGACTTAAACGCGCCGCCTTTGCGGCGATCGCCGGCACGTCCATCATGTTTTCCGCGGTATCGGCCGGCGCGAGCGAATTCATCAACATTCTGACGGGAGGCACGTCGGGCGTCTATTACCCGCTCGGCGTTGCTCTCTCGAAGATCTACGGCGAGAAGATCGAGGGTGCACGCACGCAGGTTCAGGCGACCAAGGCATCGGTCGAAAACCTCAATCTTCTGCAGCAGGGTCGCGGCGAGATCGCCTTTGCGCTCGGCGACAGCGTCAAGCTCGCATGGGAAGGCAATGCGGATGCCGGCTTCAAGGCGCCGCTCGACAAGCTGCGCGGCATTGCAGCCATTTATCCGAACTACATCCAGATCATGGCCTCGAAGGAGTCGGGCGTAAAGACGATCGCCGATTTCAAGGGCAAGAGTCTTTCCGTCGGCGCGCCGAAATCCGGCACCGAGCTGAATGCCCGGGCCATTCTCGCCGCCGCCGGCATGAGCTACGAGGATCTCGCGAAGACCGAATATCTGCCCTTTGCGGAGTCGGTCGAACTGATGAAGAACCGACAGTTGGATGCGACCTTGCAGTCGGCTGGTCTCGGTGTTTCCTCTTTCAAGGATCTGGCGACTTCGGTCGATGTGCAGATGGTCGCGGTGCCGAAAGAAATCGCCGATAAGCTTGGTGCGCCCTACATCGCCGCCACTGTTCCGGCCGGCACCTATCAGGGACAGGACGCCGACGTCCCGACGGTTGCGGTGGTCAATTTCCTCGTCACCCATTCCGAAGTGTCCGACGAAACGGCCTACCAGATGACGAAGCAGCTCTTCGAGAACCTCCCGGAGATGGAAGCTGCGCACAAGGCGGCGGCCCAGATCAAGCTCGAGAAGGCGTTGCAGGGCATGCCGGTGCCGCTGCATCCGGGTGCCGAGCGCTACTACAAGGAAAAGGGTCTGCTCTGACAGCGCCGGGCGGCGGCCGCGACCACGATAACCGGCTTATCCGGTGTTGGTAGGCGCCGCCGCCCACGCATGCTCGGGTTTACGGGAGGAATCCATGCACGACACAACGATTCTACAAGACCCGGCAGCGCCGGTGGAACTACACGGGCATGCCGCCACGACGCAGGCGTTGCCGAAAACATGGGACGGGCGGCTTCTGTTTGCCATCGCGCTTGCCTTTTCCGTTTTCCAGATCGCGACCGCCGCGCATCTCGTCGACCTGCCGAGCCAGATGGTGAGAGCCGTGCATGTCGGCTTCGTCACGGTGCTGGTGTTTCCCCTGCTTGCCGTCTTTTCGAAGCGCGGCGGGTTCGCCAAGGCCGCCAGCTGGGGGATCGCCCTTGTGGGAGCGGCCGTTGCCTTCTACCAGTGTTATGAATACAGCGAGCTGCTTGTGCGCGCCGGGGACCCCCTTCCGCGGGACGTTGCCGTCGGCGTCATTGCGATCGGGGTTGTATTTGCAGCAGCCTGGGCGCTCATGGGGCCGGCCTTGCCGATCATCACGGGTCTCTTCCTCGCATACAGCCTGTTCGGCGAATACCTGCCGCCGCCGCTCGACCATCGCGGCTACGATTTCACGCAGGTGATCGACCACATGGCCTACGGCACCGAAGGAATCTACGGCATTCCGACCTTCGTCTCGTCCACCTACATCTTCCTGTTCATCCTCTTCGGCGCCTTCCTCGAAAGGGCGGGCATGATCAAGCTCTTCAACGATGTCTCGCTGAGCTTCGTCGGCGACAAGCGCGGCGGTGCGGCGAAGGTCGCGATCATCTCTTCCGGGCTGATGGGAACGATCTCGGGCTCGGGCGTGGCAAATGTCGTCACCACCGGCCAGTTCACCATTCCGCTGATGAAGAAGTTCGGCTATCGGGCGGCCTTTGCTGGCGGTGTCGAGGCGACGGCCTCGATGGGCGGACAGATCATGCCGCCGGTGATGGGGGCGGTTGCCTTCATCATGGCAGAAACGCTGGGTGTCGAGTATCATGAGATCGTCAAGGCGGCGATCATCCCGGCTATCCTCTATTTTGCTTCGGCCTTCTGGACGGTTCATCTTGAGGCCGGCAAGCATGGACTGCTCGGCCTGTCGAAGGAGGAGCTGCCTTCGGCCAAGGCTGCGATCGTCGAGCAATGGTACCTGATCCTGCCGCTGGCGGCGCTCGTCTGGTTGCTGTTCTCCGGCTATACGCCGCTGTTTGCGGGCACAGTCGGTCTCGCATTCACCACGTTGCTGATCCTCGGCAGTTCCGTGGCGCTCGGCCTTCCCTCCACTGTGATCCGGATTATCTTCTGGGTGGGCCTCGGCCTCGTGGCGGCAGCCTTCTTCCAGTTCGGTATCGGTGTGGTCCTTGCGGCGCTGGCGGCGCTGATTGCGGTCAACGCCTTCTCCAGAGGCGGCCGGGAGACACTCGTCACCTGCCGGGACGCGCTTGTGGAAGGAGCAAGGACGGCTTTGCCGGTGGCGACCGCCTGCGCGCTCGTCGGCATCATTATCGGCACGATGACGCTGACGGGAGCGGCCAACACCTTCGGCCAGTTCATCGTGTCGGTCGGCGACAAGAGCTTGTTCCTTTCGCTGCTGCTCACAATGGTGACCTGCCTTGTTCTCGGCATGGGCATACCGACGATCCCGAACTACATCATCACCTCGTCGATCGCCGGCCCGGCTCTTCTGGAACTGGGTGTTCCCCTCATCGTCAGCCACATGTTCGTCTTCTATTTCGGCATCCTTGCCGATCTGACGCCGCCGGTTGCGCTCGCCTGCTTTGCAGCGGCGCCGATTGCGCGCGAAAGCGGACTAAAGATCGCGATCCAGGCGATCAAGGTGGCGGCGGCCGGTTTCGTCATTCCGTTCATGGCGGTCTATTCACCGGCGCTGATGCTGCAGGATGGCGGGGCCATGGCTGCCGCGGTCGGCTATCCGGCGGCGGTCGCATACGTCGTCGTCAAGACCGGGCTTGCGATCGGGCTCTGGGGCGCGGCGGTCATCGGCTTCCTGGTCGTTCGTCTTTCGGTCGCGGAACGGCTCGTGGCCGCCGCTGCGGCCTTCACTCTGCTCGCAGCGCTGCCGCTGACGGACGAGATCGGCTTCGCGCTCTCGATAGTCTTCGCCGGCTGGATCTGGCGTCGGGGACGGCAGCTGGGCAGCACGTCGGTACCGGGTGCCGCGTGACCATGGCGGTCTGCATCATTGCCGGCGGCAAGGCGATGGCCGTTGCCGCCGGCGTCTTCACGCTCGGTTGGACACACTCGGTCGAGAAGACCGAGTGGCAGGAGCGCTGGTCACCGACGGCAAAGGGGCTGGTTCTCCAGGAGGCCCGCGTTCAGGGTTCCGGCGCGGGGATGGAGCCTGGCGACGGCGCCCGCCGGGAAGGGAAGTGGTGGGTCTGGACACCAAGCCTCGTGCCAGTTCCCGAGCTGGTCCTTGCCGCGTCGGGGGCAACCGTCTCCGGCTGGAGACTTTGCGATGCCGACGGATGCCGCGAGCTCGGACGACAGGCCCAGGAACCGCTCGTGCTGCGGCCGTGCAACCGACAACAGTCGGAGGAGACCCCCACGCGACGGGCGGGTGATAAAGGATAGGCGCGGCGACTGTTCTCTCTTGACCGAGGAGACGCTACACTCGATGCAGAAGATCAAACCCAGTCTCGTCGGTTCGGTGATGGCGCGTAACATCGGCAGGATGACTGCCTTCATGCTGGTGGTGACTTTCACGGCGCCCTTTGCCGCCTACCATGTGGCGAGCGGGGCGGCGGTCAGTGCACTGGAGGGGCAGCTTCAGCGAAGCCTGGTGCTTACCAACAGGGCGATTGCCACCGAGGTCGAACGGTTCCGCTACCTGCCGCTTGTGATCGGTGAGGATGCGCGCATCCGTGCCCTTGCCGGAAATGAGCGCAGCGCCGCCGCTCTCGATGCGGCGAACCTCTATCTCCAGACGGTCGTGCGGCAGGCGGGTGCGGCCGAACTCTACGTGCTCGACAATCGTGGCGTCACGCTTGCAGCCAGCAATTTCGGGACCGCCGAGAGCTTCATTGGCCACGATTACAGTTTCCGTCCCTATTTTCAGGACGCTATTCGCAACGGCGAGGGCCGCTATTACGCGATCGGCGTCACGACAAGGAAGCCGGGCTATTTCCTGAGTTCCCGGATCGACATTTCCGACCGACCGCCGATCATCGTGGTCGTCAAGGCCGATCTGCAACCGCTCGAGGTGACCTGGGAAGCCGCCGGCGTCCAGACAGCGATCGCCGATCGCTGGGGCGTCGTCTTCCTTTCCGGCAATCCCGACTGGAAATACCGACCGCTTGCGCCGCTTTCAGGAGAGGCCGCAAAGCGGGTCGCGGCGGAGAGAACCTACGACGGTGCCAACCTTGCCGAGGCCAGGCCGATCCTGCCTGCGGGCGTCGTGCCGCCCGCCAATGCGGCCGACATGCCCGCGCTTCGGGTCGACGGCGAAGGACAGCAGCTTCTGGCGAGGTTTTCCGCCATCGAACCGGACAGCTGGGTCGTGCTTGCGGCAACAAGCACCGAGGATATCGCCAAGCTCGCCGGCTTCTGGGCGCTCGCCGCTCTCATCGCCGGCCTCGTCGCAACGGGCTCGCTCTATTTTCTCCATCAGCGGGCGCTGCTGATCCGCATGCGTCTGCGCCAAGGCGAGATCCTGGAACTCAAGGTCGCCGAACGAACGCAGGATCTCGCACGCGAGATCGACATGCGCAGACGGACCGAGGACGAGCTGCGCCGCGCGCAGGAAGGGCTTATCCATTCCGAGAAGATGGCGGCACTCGGACGGATGTCGACGGCGATCGTGCATGAGGTCAGCCAGCCGCTCGCGGCGCTCGAAGCGACACTGGCGACGGCCGGCGTCCTGGCGGAAAAGGAGGCGGTGGCGAAGGTCGGCGAGCGGCTTCTGGATGCGCGTGCGCTCGTCAAGCGTATGCAGCGTACCGTCAAGCACCTGAAGACCTTCGGCCGGAAGGGTGTCTCCGATCTCGAAGCGGTCGACATCGACGTTGTCATTCGCAACGCGATCGATCTCGCCGCGCCGAGAGCAAAGGCCGTCGGCGTCGTGCCGGCCGTCGAGGCACAGGGAACCGCTCCGCTCATCGTTGCCGTCGGGGTCAAGCTCGAGCAGGTGATGCTCAACCTGCTTCTGAATGCCCTCGACGCTGTCGAGGGTCGTCCGGCTCCTTCGGTCATGGTCCGGCGGACCGCGGATGCCGGGTCGGTGCGTGTCACTGTGATCGACAACGGGACGGGCATTGCACCGGAACATCGCGGCCGCATTGCGGAGCCGTTCTTTACAACCAAGCTCACCGGCGAGGGGCTCGGTCTCGGCCTTTCCATTGCTACCGAGATCGTGCGGGAGTTTGGTGGCGAAATCACCTTTGCGGAGGCGGCGGGCGGCGGTACCATGGCCACGATGTCGATGCCTGCGGGCAAGCGATCGGCACGTCCACTCGAGGCAGCACAATGAGCCGCGGACACGTTCTCCTCGTTGACGATGACCGCGATCTCCTGAAGGCGGCAACCGGCTGGCTGGAGGTCAGCGGCTTCTCCGTGACCGCCTTCCATCGGCCCGAAGAAGCCTATCAGCAACTCCTGAGCACGGAGCCGGATGTCGTGGTGAGCGACATCCGCATGCCGGGCATCGATGGCATGACGCTCCTGAATTCCGCCATCAAGGCGCGCAGTGACGTGCCGGTCATCCTGATGACCGGCCACGGCGACGTGACGCTCGCAGTCAAGGCGATGAAGCAGGGAGCGGAGGACTTCATCGAGAAGCCATACGACGCGGAACATCTCCTGTCCGTTCTCGACAAAGCCGTCGAGAAGCACCGCATGAAACGAGAGATCGCCCGTCTGCAGGGCCTGGTTCAGGAGGGGAGCGGCGGCCCGCAAATCGTCGGAGACAGTGCAGGCATGCGCGCGCTTCGCAGCCGCGTGGCGATGCTGGCCGATGTCGACATCGACGTGCTGATCGTTGGCGAAACCGGCTCCGGCAAGGAGCTTGTCGCGCAGGCTTTGCATCGGCAAGGTCGGCGCCGTGCCGGCCCCTTTGTCGCGATCAATTGTGCCGCGCTGCCCGAGAGCATTTTCGAGAGCGAGGTCTTCGGCCATGCGAAAGGTGCCTTCACCGGCGCCCTTTCGGACAGGGAAGGCAAGTTCGAACATGCCGCGGGCGGGACCGTCTTCCTCGACGAGATCGAATCCATGCCCCTCGCACTGCAGGCGAAAATCCTGCGTGTGTTGCAGGAGCGAGTGATCGAGCGGCTCGGCGAAAACAGGCTGCGGCCGGTCGACGTACGGATCATCGCGGCCGCCAAGAGCGATCTTTCGGGCGAGATCGCCGCCGGGCGGTTCCGCGAAGACCTGTTCTACCGGCTTGCGACCGCCGACGTCCGGATTCCGCCGTTACGTCAGCGCCGTGAGGATATCGGGCTTCTGTTCAGCCATTTCGCCTCGCTGGCCGCCCATCGCTATGGCCGCGCCGAGCGGACCGTCCCTGCTGATCTCCTGGCAAGATTGCAGCAGGAGGAGTGGAGAGGGAATGTTCGCGAACTCAAGGCACGGGCGGAGCGATTCGCCCTCGGCCTTGACGAGATGAATTCCGGCACCGCGGTGCCGGAAGCCCTTGACAGCGATATGACCCTTCCGGACCGCCTTGCCGCCTATGAGGTACAATTGATCCGGGCGGCGATCGACGCGCATGACGGCAACACGGCGCGCGCGGCCGCGCGCCTCGGCATTCCTCACCGCACCCTCAACGAAAAGATATCTCGGTACGGTCTGCGGGGAGGCCCTGACAAGGCCTCCGACCTTCAGAAGACATGGTGACCTCCTATTCCGCGTCGTCCAGAGACGCAGAGAATGTGCGCCCTTCTCGGCGCTCTCATCGCACGATCGCATCCCGCAATCGGCGGACGACCTTCATTGATGGCTTGTCGTTCAAGCTTACCCCAGCTGACTGAACGGGCCGCTATAGACGGTTCGGGGTGGGATTAATTCCGGATCCACCTGGATCAGCACCGGGTCGGTAACACCACGGTCGACCAGTTCGAAAGCGGTAGCGATGAGTTGGTTCGAGTTCTGCCGCACCATGTGCACGGGAAACTGCAGGAACGCCGCAAATGGATCATAGTCGTAGCACCCGAAGACACTTTGCTCGAATGATTCCGAGGGAAGGTGGACAAATTCGCTGACGATACCCTCGAACGCCCTTATCGAGTTGATAAACAATCCGGCCGGCAATCCGCCGATTCGGTCGCAGAGTGCCGATACCTCGCGAGCGGCGCTCCCGGGTGCGTATCCGCAGGTAATGATCTGGTCCTCATCGAACGATCCGCGAAGCTCCAGAACCGTCGATCGGAAGGCCGAAATTCGATGCGCAGAGGCAAAGTCGGTTTCCAGGCCGCCGATCAGATACGGCTTTGCCCTGGTTGGGTCGTCGACCTGTGGCATGAGCTCCAGGAGCTTCCGCGTCAACAACTCGGCGCCGAGATAGTTGTTGCTGACGACAGAGGGGGCATCCTTTCCCGGAAGGTCGACATAGATATGCGGCACTTGTGCCGCTCTGCAGATTTCGCTGAGGGCGGCCGGATCGGTCACGCCCGCAATGAACAGATAGTCGACGGCGTAAGAAATCAGCGTTTCGACCGTTCGGATCTCCTCGACCGGATTGCGCAAGGTGGATACGATCACCGGACACCAGCCGCGCTCACGTGCCTGCGCCTCGAAACTCTGGCTCATCGACGCAAAGAAGCGGTTGTCGTGGACCGGAAGAATGAGACCGACGAGACCGGATTGCGCGCGCCTCAACCCCCGCGCCTGCAGGTTCGTCGTGTACCCGTGCTCGGCTGCGATTTCCTGGATCTTCCGCGCGGTTGCCTCCCCGACCCGACGCTTCTTCCACGTCCCATTCAGCACCGCACTGACGGTCGAAGGCGAGGATCCGCTGAGCTGCGCGATGTCGTAGATCGTGAGTTTTTGCCTGGTATCGGGCATGGGGCGAAACGGTCTCGATGGACGGGGCTGACAATTGCTCTTGACGAGGAGCTCGTTTCTTGATGTCATAGCACGATCGATTGTGCAAGCGCTATTCCGGCAGTTCGCGTGAATGCGGCTTTGATGTTCTGTCTCCACAGGGGCTCAAGGCGGCTTCAAGTTGCCGCTCTGCACAATCGATTGCTCAAACAAGTTCGCCCATTGGGGCGGCGCTCTGGGAGGAGTGACATGATCAAGGCAGTAACCGCAGCTCTGGCGGGCGTTGCATTCGCCGCATTACTGGCGGCCGGTGCGCATGCGCAGGACAAGCCAACCATGGGGATCGTCGTGAAGATCGGCGGTATCCCCTGGTTCAACGCGATGGAAATGGGCATCAAGGAACGGGGCGAGAAGCTCGGTGTGGATGCTACAATGGTCGGACCGACCAGCGCCGATCCGGCGCTTCAGGTTCGCGCGATCGAAGACCTGATCGCCAAGGGGGTGGATGTCATCGGCGTTGTTCCCAACGACGAGGCGGCGCTCGAGCCTGTGCTCGAGAAGGCGCGCGCGGCAGGGATCAAGGTTGTTGCCCATGAAGGGCCCGGCCTCAAGAATGTCGACTGGGATTTCGAGCTGGCTTCGGTCAAGGGCTTCGGCGAGACCCATGCCGAGTTGCTGGCGCAGAAGATGGGCGGCAAGGGCGAGTATGCGGTCTATGTCGGGTCGCTCACCGTGCCGTTGCATAACGCCTGGGCCGACGCTGCGATCGCCTACCTCAAGGAAAAATACCCGGAGATGACGCTCGTCGGCGAGCGCTACGGGGTCGCCGAAAGCGTTGACGACAGCCGCAAGACGACACTCGACCTGCTGGCGGCGCATCCCAACATGACCGGTATCCTGGCCTTCGGCAGCCAGGGTCCGATCGGCGCGGGGCGTGCCTTCGAGGAGCGCCGGCTGATCGGCAAGGTGCATGTCCTCGGGCCGTTCTCGCCCGGCCAGGGACTGAAGCTCGTGAAAGAGGGAGCGATCACTGGCGGCTTCATGTGGAACCCCGCCGAGGCCGGTAGGGTTTTCGTGAGCATGGGCAAGATGCTCGTGGACGGTACGGAGATCAAGGACGGCACCGAGATCGAGGGCCTGGGTGTGGTGAAGCCGGACGTCGAAGGTCACGACATCATCACCGACAACCTGATTCCGATCAATGCAGAGACGGTTCAGGGCCTGGCAGACCTCGGACTCTGACCGCAGTTGCGCAGGGAGGGGCCGCAAAAGTGCCCCTCCTTACCTCGCCAGACCTTTCCGTTTGGCCGTGTCCAAATCACAATCAGGGTTTTACCATGAGCACCTTGTACAAGGCGGCCTTGTCCGAACTTGAGAATACGTTCAATCGTCTGGATGACGCCGAGGTCGACAAGGCGGTCGGGATGATCGCCGCTGCCCGAAAGATCGTGGTCTTCGCAGGAGGACGCGAGAAACTCCAGATCATGGGCTTCGCAATGCGTCTCTTTCATATGGGGCTGGCCGTCGCGGTCGAAGGAGACATGACTACGCCGCCGGTCGGCAAGGGCGATCTCTTCATCGTCAGTGTCGGCCCCGGCGAAATCTCGACTGCGCTCGCGCTTCTCGGTGTAGCGAAGGCGGCGGGTGCGAGCATTCTCGTGCTGACGGCCCAGCCTCAGGGACGTGCCGCCAAATACGCGGATTTCGTCCTGCATCTTCCGGCTCAGACGATGGCCGATGACCAAGGGGAGAAGAAGACCTCTGTTCTGCCGATGGGCTCGCTTTACGAAGGCGCTCTCTTCATCCTGTTCGAGGTGATGGTCCTCAAGTTGATCGACACGCTCGGCATCACCCCGGAGGCGATGCGCGCCAACCACACCAATCTCGAATAGCTGGCACCGATGACCTTGGTTGAAACAACCACTTCAAAGCCTGCGGCGATCCGCCTCGAGCACGTCTCGAAGACATTCGGCGGCGTACAGGCCCTGGATGATGTCTCCTTCACCGTCAATCAGGGCGAGGTGCATTGCCTCGCCGGAGAAAACGGCTGCGGAAAGAGCACGCTGATCAAGATTATCGCAGGCGCCTACACGCCCGAACCCGGGGCCCGGATGGAGTATTTCGGCGAGGTGGAAACGGCCGTCTCGCCGGGCATCGCCCGCAATCGCGGCATTGCCGTGATCTGGCAGGATCTGGCGCTTTTCCCGGAGATGAGCGTTGCAGAGAACATCGCGTTCGAGACGCTTCTGGGTTCGCGTCCACGTCTCGTCAACCACCGCGCCGTGAAGGAAAAGGCCGCCGCGGCCCTGGCACAGCTGGGAGTGGAACTGGACCTCGACGCCCGGTTGAATACACTGCCGATTGCCGGCCGGCAGGTGGTGGCGATTGCCCGCGCGTTGGTCGGAGATGCCCGGCTCATATTCATGGACGAGCCGACGGCATCGCTCACCCAATCGGAGACAAACCGGCTGCTCGAAATCGTCCGCACCTTGTCGGCGCGTGGCGTGGCCATCGTCTTTGTGAGCCATCGTCTCGCAGAAGTTCTTGCGATTTCGAGCCGCGTGACGGTCCTGCGCGATGGACGTCTGGTCGGCGTCTATCCGACCGAAGGCATGAGCCAGTCACGCCTGACCGAATTGATGACCGGCAAGATGTTCGAGACCAAGGTAACCGCACGGGACAAGGCGGGTGAACGCGATGTTCTGGAGGTTGAGAACCTCAGCCGTCGCAGCGAGTTCGACGACGTCAGTCTCAAGATTCGTGCAGGCGAGATCGTCGGCCTGACCGGGCTCATCGGAGCCGGACGCACCGAACTCGGGCACACCTTGTTCGGCATGACGAGGCCTGACAGCGGCGTGATCCGCCTGAACGGCAAGACCCTCGATCTCAGGTCCAACCGTGATGCCGTCGCTGCAGGCATCGCCTACGTGTCGGAAGATCGCCTGTCGCTGGGGCTGGTGCAGCAGCAGTCGATCGCAGACAACATCGCACTGGCGGTCCTGCCGCGGATTTCAGGCCCGGATGGGCTGATCTCGCGGCGTCGGAAACAGCAACTGGTGTCGAAATGGCTGGCGGACCTGGCGATCAAGATCGGGCAGCCGACGGATCCCGTTTCGACGTTGTCCGGCGGCAACCAGCAGCGGGTCGTGCTCGCCAAATGGCTGGCGACCGAACCGAAGGTTCTCATCCTCGATGCGCCGACGGTCGGGGTGGATGTCGGTGCGCGGGCGGGAATTTTCTCGATTGTCCGGCGACTGGCCGAACAGGGCCTGGCTATCCTGCTGATCTCCGACGAGGTGCCCGAGGTCTATCTGAATGCTGACCGGGTCCTGCACATGGCTGCCGGTCGCATCGTCAACGAATTCGATCCGAACAGGATTGATCTCCGAGCGATGGAAGAGGCTGTCTATGGCTAAGTTCATCCGCAATCATCCGACAGAAATACGGCTGTCGATCGTGCTGATCTCGCTTTGCGTCGGCCTGTCTTTCGCATCGGGAAGTTTCTTCACGCTGCCGAACCTCACGGCACTTTTGAACAATAGTGCGGTCAATCTCATCTGGGCTGCCGGGTTGCTCGTGGTACTGATCGCGGGCGGGATCGACATCTCGTTCGCGGTCGCCGCATCGATCGTCCAGTATCTGGCGATCTACGTATTTTCCGCGATCGGCGGCGGCAATTGGCTCATCGGGTTCTTGGTCGCCGGAGGGCTCGGGATCGGGCTTGGCTTCATAAACGCCACCCTCATTCATCATTTCCGCATCATCTCCATCGTCGTGACCATCTCGACGTTCAACGCCTTCTTCGGGTTGTTGATGTTCTTCACCAGCGGAAAGTACCTCTACAATTTGCCCGACTGGTGGACGGGACGGGTCGTTCTCTTCGAACGGCAGGTGGCGGATGGGACCTGGGCCGAAATCACCCTTCCGGTTGCCGTCATGGTGGCAGCGCTCGCGGCGACCTGGGTTCTGATCCGCCACACCACCACGGGGCGTCAGCTCTATGCGTTCGGCGACAACCCGGAGGGCGCGCGCCGGCTCGGCATCAACATCGGCCTCATGCAGTTCATTGCCTTTGGCTGGTGCGGGTTGATGGCGGGGATCGGCGGGTTGATGCAGGCGCACATCGTCCAAGAAGTCGTGCCAAACGCACTGATAGGCCGCGAGCTGGATGTCCTGGCGGCCGTAGTGCTGGGCGGTGCGCGACTTGGAGGTGGACGGGGATCGGTGCTCGGCTGCGTCCTCGGTGTCTTGCTGGTCGCCGTCACCCAGAACGGACTGAACCTGCTGGGTATTTCACCCTTCGCCTTCAAGATGGTGGTCGGCGCGATCATTTTGATCGCCATTTCGACCTCGAATCTCAATCTTGCGGGCGTTGCCGCAAGCAGACACCGCAAGGACTAGCATGAACACGCTCGTTGCATGGCTGAACAAACATCTCGGTGCCGAGATTGCAGGGCTCTTCGTCTTCCTGTTCGCCGTCATCGTCATCTTCGGACTGGCGTCGCCGCAATTCCTGACGATGGCAAATTTCGGATCCATCGCGTTCCAGCTGCCGGAACTGGGCCTGCTGACCCTGGCGATGCTGATGCCGATCATTTCTGGCGGCTTCAACCTGGCGATCATCTACACGGCCAATATCTGCGGCTTGACGCTGGCCTATGTGCTGCAGATCCACGGCGGCCCGGATGCGCCGATGTGGGCCTTCATTCTCGGGGGCGGTGCGGCACTCATCGTCGGTGCGGCTGCCGGATGCTTCATGGGCTTGGTCATCGCCTATATCGGTGCCCACCCCATCCTCGTGTCCCTTGCCATGATGATCTTTCTGCGGGGGCTCGGCGAATTCCTGACCAAGGGCGGCGATATCTCCAACTTCCCCTCCTATCTGCACCCCATCGGACACGGATTTGTCCTCGGCATACCAGTTCCGCTCCTGATATTCGCCTTGGCGGCGCTTGTCTGGCACATACTGCTCGGTCGTTCCCGTCACGGCTTCTCGGTCTACATGATCGGGTCGAACGTCAGGGCGACGGCCTATTCCGGCGTCCATACCAAGCGAACATTGACACTGATCTATACCTTGTCGGGGCTCATGTGCGCCGTCGCCGGTATCCTGATGCTGGCCCGGTTCAATTCGGTCCGGGTTGGCCACGGAGAAGCGCTGCTTCTCGTCACCGTCCTTGCGTGCTTCCTGGGCGGGGTCGACCCCTTCGGAGGCTTCGGTCGCGTAGTCCCGGTCGTGTTGGCCCTCGTCATACTCCAGGTGCTGTCGTCCGGTCTCAATCTGCTCGGCGCCAACCAGCATCTGTCGACTGCGGTCTGGGGCATCTTCCTGATCGCGGTGATGGTCCTGCGCTGGCTCGCCGGGAAAACAAAACTCTTCAGCAATAGGAAAGGCTAGGATCATGCAAGGATTTGGTGTGCACACCAGCATGTGGACCATGAACTGGGATCGCGCTGGCGCTGAAAAGGCGATTGCTGCGGCGGTCGACTACAAGATGGACTTCATCGAGATTGCACTTCTCGACGCCCCTTCGGTCGACGCCGGTCACACACGTGCGCTGCTGGAAAAGCATGGTCTTCGGGCCGTATGTTCGCTCGGTCTGCCTGAACCGGCCTGGGCTTCGCAGCGCCCTGAGGCTGCCATTGCCCATCTGGAGGCGGCGATGGAGAAAACCGCTGAAATGGGGGCGCTGGCGTTGACCGGCGTGACCTATGGCGGCATCGGAGAAAGGACAGGCGTCTCGCCGACGAAGGCCGAACTCGACAATGTTGCTCGTGTTCTCGGAGCCGCTGCCAGGCGCGCGAAGTCTCTCGGCATCGATCTCGGTATCGAGCCGGTCAATCGTTACGAAACCCATCTCATCAACACGGGCTGGCAGGCGGTCGAGATGATCGAGCGGGTCGGCGCGGACAATATCTTCATCCACCTCGATACCTACCACATGAACATCGAGGAAAAGGGCGCGGCAAACGGGATTCTCGATGCGCGAGACCACCTGAGATACATCCATCTTTCGGAGAGCGACCGAGGCACGCCCGGTTGCGGTACCTGCGACTGGGACGAGATCTTCGCGACGCTTGCGGCCATCGGCTTCAAGGGTGGCCTGGCCATGGAGAGTTTCATCAACATGCCGCAGGAATTGGCGTTCGGCCTTTCGGTGTGGCGGCCGGTCGCCAGGGACGAGGCGGAGGTGATGGGGAACGGGCTGCCCTTCCTCCGCAACAAGGCCAGGCAGTACAGGCTGATCTGAACGTTTGGCTGCAGGCTCGCGCGGCGGCATTTCTCACGGGGCATCCATGCAGACGATAACTTTGCCGGACTTCGCCGATCTTCTCACCTCGCGTCCACGCGGCCGGCGCCTGCTCGTCGCGGTGGCGGGGGCGCCGGCATCCGGCAAATCCAGACTGTCGGAGGAACTGGTAGAAAGGCTGGAGCAGAGCCAGCCGGGACGCGCCGCTATCCTGCCGATGGACGGCTATCACTATGACGATGCACTGCTGAAGCAGCTTGGTCGCCACGCCCGGAAGGGAGCGCCGGACACCTTTGACGTCGACGGACTGTGCCATATGCTTCGGCGCTTGCGGGAGAACGCCGATGAAGCAATCGCCGTCCCCGTCTTTGACCGCGAAATCGAGACAGCGCGGGCGGGCGCGCGCCTCATTCCGGCGGCGGTTGAGATCGTTGTGGTCGAAGGCAATTACCTGCTGCTCCGCCAGCCGCCTTGGTCCGCGTTGAGGCCCTTCTTCGATCACACCGTCATGGTGCTCACACCTGAGACCATTCTGCGGCAACGGCTGGCGAAGAGATGGGAGTTTTATGGTCTCCCGGCATCGGAGGTGAGGCGCAAGATCGAGGAAGTAGACCTGCCCAACGGCCGCTTCGTCGTACAGGAAAGCGTCGGCGCCGAATACCGGATCGACAATGCCCTGGCGGTGTAGTGCCGATCGGCGTGCCGACCTCCAAAACTCCGTCCGATACAAAGTTCGCGTTGACCCGGACATCAGTCCTGACTTGAACTGCCGGTCTCTGTCGGGAGACATTCATGTGGGCTTTGGCGCATGGATCGATATTAAGGATCTGTCGGTAGGTGACGTAGGTCCGCAACGATTTCGATCTTTACCCGATGCCGTTCAAGCACAACGCGCCCCGTGGCCAGCGGATACCGAAGCGGAAATACCGTGTGACGAACTGGCCGGAATATGAAGCCGGCCTGAGACGACGTGGCAGCATGACATTATGGATAACGCCCCAGACGCTCGCGGCATGGTGGGCACCACGCCGAAAGTCACGTGGTGGCCAGCCGAAATATTCCGACCTTGCCATCGAGACGGTTCTGACGCTGGGCTGCGTCTTCGGCCTGCGGCTGGGCCAGACCGAGGGACTGGTGAGGTCCGTATTCGATCTGATGGGCCTTGCCCATCTGCCCGTTCCCGATCACACCACTCTCAGCCGCAGGGCGCAGTCATGGAAGCCGCAGTTTAAGTCTCTGCCGAAGGAAGCCCGGCACGTGATTATCGACAGCACCGGACTGAAGATATTCGGCGCCGGCCAATGGCTGGAAGACAGGCATGAAGACAGGCACGGTGCGAAATCCAGACGTTCCTGGGCGCAAACTGCATCTGGCTGTGGATGCCGATAGCGGAGAGATCATCGCTCAATGCCTGACCGGTCAGGATGATGGCGATGCCTCACAGGTTGCTTCTCTGCTCGACCAGATTGATGGCGGGATCGGACAGTTCACCGCGGACGGCGCCTATGACGGCAAACCGACCTACAGGGCGGTGCTGCGACACAGCGAAAATGCGAAGGTGATCATCCCGCCACGGGGCACCGCCGTGGAAACTGGCGACACAGGCCCACCGGACCAGAGGGATGATCACATTGCGACGATCGCCAGGGATGGTCGCATGAAATGGCAGGCGGCAACCGGCTACGGAAAGCGCGCCGCCCGGTTGACCGCCTCGTCCCAAGATGCGAGATTCGGCGACGATGTTCAGCGGCATGACCAGATCCGACCCACCGATGACACTGCTCTGGATGCAGGCCGGCAGTTGCGGCGGGTGCACCATGTCGGTGCTGGAAAATGGTGCGCTGGGGTGGGCGCGCGAGCTCGGCTCCTTCGGAATCGAACTGCTCTGGCATCCTTCGCTCAGCGAGGAAAGCGGCGCCGAGGCCGTCGATATCCTGGAGGCCGTCGCCGAGGGGCGGACCCCACTCGATTTCCTCTGTATCGAGGGTTCCGTCCTGCGCGGGCCGAATGGCAGCGGCCTGTTCAACCGGCTCGCCGGCACGGGCCGGACGATGTTCGACTGGGTCAAGCGGCTGGCGCCCCGGGCGCGGCACTGTCTCGCGGTCGGCACCTGCGCGTCCTATGGCGGCATCCATGCCGCGGCGCCCGATCCGACGGAAGCCTGCGGCCTGCAATATGAGGGCTCCGAGGCGGGTGGCGCGCTGGGCGGCGA
The DNA here is from genome assembly GCF_048159625.1 of Ciceribacter azotifigens. Taxonomy (NCBI): domain Bacteria; kingdom Pseudomonadati; phylum Pseudomonadota; class Alphaproteobacteria; order Hyphomicrobiales; family Rhizobiaceae; genus Ciceribacter; species Ciceribacter azotifigens. Next base: position 101,305 of record NZ_JBLQTA010000014.1, read on the forward strand.
CTATCGCTCGCTGTCGGGTCTCCCTGTCATCAATGTAGCGGGCTGCGCGCCGCATCCCGGCTGGATCATGGAAACGATCGTCGCGCTCTCGATGGGTGACTTCGACCAGCGCGATCTCGATCGCCTCGGCCGGCCGAAGTTCTACGCCAAGACGCTCGCCCACCATGGCTGCGAGCGCAACGAATATTACGAGTTCAAGGCCAGCGCGGAAAAGTTCTCTGACCTCGGCTGCATGATGGAGCATCTCGGCTGCAAGGCGACCCAGGCCGCCGGCGATTGCAACCAGCGCGGCTGGAACGGCGGCGGCTCCTGCACCCATGGCGGCTTTTCCTGTGTTGCCTGCACCGAGCCGGGCTTCGAGGACACGACCGGCTTCCTCGAGACGACCAAGGTCGGCGGCATCCCCGTCGGCCTGCCGCTCGACATGCCCAAGGCCTGGTTCGTGGCGCTGGCCGCTTTGTCAAAGTCGGCGACGCCGGACCGCGTGCGGGAGAACGCCACCTCCGACCGCGTCGTCCTCGATATCAGACGCAGCAGGAACACGGGCGAATGAACCGCGTCATCGCCGGGCCGTTCAATCGGGTGGAGGGGGATCTCGAAGTCGCCCTCGACATCAGGGATGGCATCATCGAGCGGGCCGAGGTCACCACGACGCTCTATCGCGGATTCGAGCAGATGCTGAGCGGCCGCCCGGGCCTCGACGCGCTGGTGGTCGCGCCGCGCATCTGCGGCATCTGTTCGGTGTCGCAATCGATCGCCGCCGCCACGGCGCTGCGAAATCTGGCCGGCGGCCGCGCCGCGCCAAACGGTTACATCGCCGCCAATCTGGCGCATGCCGCCGAGAACATCGCCGACCACCTCACCCATTTCTATCTGTTCTTCATGCCGGATTTCGCCCGCGACGAATATGCCGGGCGGTCCTGGTTCGGCGAGGCGGTCCCACGCTTCAAGGCCGTCAGCGGCAGCGGCTCGGCCCAGTTCCTGCCGATGCGCAAGCGGCTGCTCGAGGTCATGGGCGTGATCGCCGGCAAATGGCCGCATTCGCTCGCTTTCCAGCCCGGCGGCACGACGCGCGCCATCGATGTCGGCGAGCGGGTGCAGCTCGCGACCCTGCTCGGCGACTTCCAGGTCTTCCTCGAGCAGGCGCTCTATGGCGCCTCGCTCGATACGGTCCTGTCGATGGAGACGGAGGAGGAACTCGCGGCCTATGCCGAGGGCATGACGGGCGACTTCCGTTTCTTCCTCCGGCTGGCCGAGGATCTTGCGCTCTCGCGTCTCGGCAAAGGTCCGGGCCGGCTGCTGTCCTACGGCGCCTATCACACGGCTGAAGGATCACTCCTGCCCTCAGGCGTCGCGCAGGCGGATGGCAGCATCGCGCCGCTCGATGTCGGCGGCATATCGGAGGACGTGGCCCATTCCTGGTTCATGGAGACCGGCGACCGCCCATGGAATGCCGAGACCGTGCCGACCGCCGAGAAGGAACAGGCCTATTCCTGGGCCAAGGCGCCGCGTCTCGCCAAGGCTCCGGCCGAGGCAGGCGCGGTCGCGCGTCTCGCCGTGGCCGGCCATCCGCTCATCCTCTCGCTCATCGCGCGCGACGGCGGCACCTCGGTCCGCACCCGCATCGTCGCCCGGCTGGTCGAGACCGCGCTTCTCGTCCATTCCATGCGCGGATGGCTGCGGGAGCTGCGGCTCAAGGATGAATTCTCCAGCCACTTCGCCCTGCCTGAGAACGCCTCGGGGGCCGGCCTCGTCGAAGCGGCGCGAGGGGCGCTCGGCCACTGGGTGAGCATCCGCGACGACCGGATAGAGCGCTACCAGATCATCGCGCCCACCACCTGGAACTTCTCGCCGCGCGATGCGGCCGGCGTGCCGGGACCGCTGGAATCCGCCCTTGCCGGCCTCGACACCGGCGGAATGGGCGCGAAGTCCGCGGCCCTGCAACACGTGATCCGCTCCTTCGATCCCTGCATGGTCTGCACCGCCCATTGACGGACTTCCCATGGCGGTCAGGCGGTTGTCACCGCTGAAAGCCAGCTTTCCGCCCACGGTCCCCAGCCCGAATGGCCCGGCAGTCGATGCAGCCAAGATAGATCATTGATTTCAGATACGTAGAAGGAACGTAGGCGCCGGAATCCGAACTGGTCCGCTTCTTGCAGCACTGTTCATCACAGAGCCGGTGTTCCGTCCGGCGATGCGATGGGGATGGAAATTGCTGGAGGAGCAACATGGCAACTGCCGAAACCTTCTATGACGTCATTCGCCGCCAGGGGATTACCCGGCGCAGTTTCACCAAGTTCTGCAGCCTGACGGCGGCGAGCCTCGGCTTCGGCCCGGGTGCGGCGACCGCGATGGCCGAGGCGCTCGAGACCAAGGAGCGCGTGCCCGTGATCTGGATGCACGGGCTCGAATGCACCTGCTGTTCGGAGAGCTTCATCCGCTCGGCCCATCCGCTGGTCAAGGACGTCGTGCTGTCGATGATCTCGCTCGACTATGACGACACGATCATGGCCGCCGCCGGCCATCAGGCCGAGGCGATCCTCGAGGAGACCAAGGAGAAGTACAAGGGCAAATACATCCTCGCCGTCGAGGGCAATCCGCCGCTCAACGAGGACGGCATGTTCTGCATCGACGGCGGCAAGCCCTTCGTCGAGAAGCTGAAATGGATGGCCGAGGACGCCATGGCCGTCATCGCCTGGGGCGCCTGCGCCTCCTGGGGCTGCGTGCAGGCGGCCAAGCCCAACCCGACCCAGGCCACTCCGATCGACAAGGTCATCCTCGACAAGCCGATCATCAAGGTCCCGGGCTGTCCCCCCATCGCCGAGGTCATGACCGGCGTCGTCACCTTCATCACCACCTTCGGCAAGCTGCCCGAGCTCGACCGGCAGGGCCGGCCGAAGATGTTCTATTCCCAGCGCATCCACGACAAGTGCTATCGCCGTCCGCATTTCGACGCCGGCCAGTTCGTCGAGGAATGGGACGACGAAGGCGCGCGCAAGGGCTACTGCCTCTACAAGATGGGCTGCAAGGGCCCGACCACCTACAATGCCTGCTCCACCGTGCGCTGGAACGAGGGCGTCTCCTTCCCGATCCAGTCGGGTCACGGCTGCATCGGCTGCTCGGAAGAGGGCTTCTGGGACAAGGGCAGCTTCTACGACCGGCTGACCACGATCAACCAGTTCGGCATCGAGGCCAATGCCGACACGGCCGGCATGACGGCCGCGGGCGTCGTCGGCGGCGCGATCGCCGCGCATGCGGCGGTGACCGCCGTCAAGCGCGTGACCACCAAGCGCGAAAAGGCCGACGCTTAACCTTCAGGGCAGGAAACACCATCATGACCATCCAGACTCCGAACGGCTTCACGCTCGACAATTCCGGCAAGCGCATCGTCGTCGATCCCGTCACCCGCATCGAGGGACACATGCGGGTCGAGGTCAATGTCGACGAGAACAACATCATCCGCAACGCGGTGTCGACCGGCACGATGTGGCGCGGCATCGAGGTCATCCTCAAGAACCGCGATCCGCGCGACGCCTGGGCCTTCACCGAGCGGATCTGCGGCGTCTGCACCGGCACCCATGCGCTGACCTCGGTTCGCGCCGTCGAGAACGCGCTCGGCATCACCATTCCGGAGAACGCCAACTCGATCCGCAACCTGATGCAGCTCGCGCTCCAGGTGCACGACCACATCGTCCACTTCTATCACCTCCATGCCCTCGACTGGGTCGACGTCGTCTCGGCGCTCTCGGCCGATCCGAAGGCGACCTCGGCGCTGGCGCAGTCGGTCTCCGACTGGCCGCTCTCGTCGCCCGGCTATTTCAAGGACATCCAGGCGCGGCTCAAGAAGTTCGTCGAGTCCGGCCAGCTCGGCCCGTTCAAGAACGGCTACTGGGGCAACGCCTCCTACAAGCTGCCGCCGGAAGCCAACCTGATGGCGGTGGCGCACTATCTCGAGGCGCTCGACTTCCAGAAGGATATCGTCAAGATCCACACCATCTTCGGCGGCAAGAACCCGCATCCGAACTGGCTGGTCGGCGGCGTGCCCTGCCCGATCAACATCGACGGCACCGGCGCCGTCGGTGCGATCAACATGGAACGGCTGAACATGGTCACCTCGATCATCGACCGGCTGATCGAGTTCAACGACAAGGTCTATATTCCCGACATCATGGCCATCGGCTCCTTCTACAAGGACTGGCTCTATGGCGGCGGGCTGTCGGGCAAGAACGTGCTTGCCTATGGCGACGTGCCCGAACATGCCAACGACTATTCCGAGGCGAGCCTCAAGCTGCCGCGCGGCGCGATCATCAACGGCAATCTCGCGGAAGTCTTCCCCGTCGACCATGCCGATCCCGAGCAGATCCAGGAATTCGTCACCCACTCCTGGTACAAGTATCCCGACGAGACCAAGGGCCTCCACCCCTGGGACGGCGTCACCGAGCCGCATTACGAGCTCGGCCCCAACGCCAAGGGCACCAAGACCAATATCGTCGAGCTCGACGAGGCGGCAAAATACTCCTGGATCAAGGCGCCGCGCTGGCGCGGCAACGCCATGGAAGTCGGCCCGCTCGCCCGCTGGGTCGTCGGCTACGCCCAGAACAAGGCGGAGTTCAAGGACCCCGTCGACAAGGTGCTGAAGGATCTCGGCCTGCCGGTCACGGCGCTGTTCTCGACGCTCGGCCGCACGGCGGCGCGGGCGCTGGAATCGCAATGGGCCGGCTACCAGATGCGCCATTTCCAGAACAAGCTGATCGCCACCATCAAGGCCGGCGATTCCTCCACCGCCCATGTCGACAAGTGGAAGCCCGAGACATGGCCGAAGGAGGTCAAGGGCGTCGGCTTCACCGAGGCGCCGCGCGGTGCGCTCGCCCACTGGATCAAGATCAAGGACGGCAAGATCGACAACTACCAGTGCGTCGTTCCCACCACCTGGAACGGCAGCCCGCGCGATCCGGCCGGCAATATCGGCGCTTTCGAGGCGTCGCTGATGGACACGCCGATGTCCGACCCAACCCAGCCGCTCGAAATCCTCAGAACCATCCATTCCTTCGACCCGTGCCTGGCCTGCTCGACGCATGTCATGAGCCCGGACGGACAGGAAATGGCCAAGGTTCAGGTCAGGTGAGGAGGCACGGTCATGACGGTCCATGAAACCTTCGCCGCCGCCGACGCGCATGGCGAAAAGGCGATCGAACGGCAGAGCGTCTATGTCTACGAGGCGCCCGTCCGCATCTGGCACTGGGTCAATGCCCTGGCGATCCTGACCTTGGCGCTGACCGGCTATTTCATCGGCTCGCCGCTGCCTTCGGTGCCGGGCGAGGCGAGCGCCAACTTCCTGATGGGCTATATCCGCTTCACCCATTTCGCGGCGGGCCAGATCCTCGCCGTGTTCCTGATCCTGCGCGTCTACTGGATCTTCGTCGGCAACGTCCATGCGCGGCAGATATTCTACGTGCCGTTCTGGAGCGGGCGGTTCTGGAAGGAATGGCTGCACGAGGTGCGCTGGTACACGTTCCTGGCGCGGCAGCCGAAGAAGTATGTCGGCCACAATCCGCTCGCCCAGTTCACGATGTTCCTGATGTTCACCCTGCCGCTGTTCTTCATGGTGATCACCGGGTTTGCGCTCTATAGCGAAGGCGCCGGGCGCGACAGCTGGGAGTACCAGTTGTTCGGCTGGGTGTTCTCGATCTGGCCGAACAGCCAGGACATCCACACCTTCCACCATCTCGGCATGTGGGTGATCCTCGTCTTCGTCATGATCCACATCTATGTGGCGGTTCGCGAGGACATCATGAGCCGGCAGAGCATCATCTCGTCGATGATCTCGGGGGAGCGGCTGTTCAAGGACAGGGAGGACTAGATGGCCATCCCGTCCTCGCCTTCGCCGCGCATCCTCGTGCTCGGCATCGGCAACATCCTCTGGGCCGACGAAGGTTTTGGCGTGCGCGCGGTGGAGGCCTTTCACAAGGCCTACGAGGTGCCCGACAACGTCACCATCCTCGATGGCGGCACGCAGGGGCTCTACCTCGTGCAGTTCGTCAACGATCATGACCGGCTGATCGTCTTCGACGCCATCGACTACGGCCTTGTGCCGGGCACGATGAAGATCGTCGAGGACGACGAGGTGCCGAAATTCACCGGCGCCAAGAAGATGAGCCTGCATCAGACCGGCTTTCAGGAGGTGCTGAGCGCCGCCGACCTGATGGGCCACTATCCCGAGCGCCTGGCGCTGATCGGCTGCCAGCCGCTCGACCTCGAGGACTGGGGCGGGCCGCTTACCGAACCGGTCAAGGCGGTCATACCCGCGGCGGTCGAAACAGCGGTCCGGATCCTTCGGGCCTGGGGCGTCACCGTCACGCCCAGATCGGAGGGGGCCGAAGTTCCTCCTCTGCTGGAGAATGACATCGATTTCGAAAACTACGAACGGCGCAGCGAATCCGCCACACTCAATCTCTGAGGAGGAAACCATGAATTATCGCAGAACGGCGATCGCCCTCGCTCTCCTGGCGCTGCCGGGCATCGCCGAAGCCCATATCGGCCTTCACGCCGACGGCACGCTCGCCGGCCTCGGCCATCCCTTCAGCGGGCTGGACCACATCCTCGCCATGGTCGCGGTTGGCTTCTGGGCATCGACGCTCGGCGGCAGCGCGCGCTGGATCGTGCCGTCGGCCTTCGTCGCCGTCATGGCGCTCGGTGGCGTGATGGGGATCTACGGAATCGGATTGCCGATGGTCGAGACCGGGATCGCGCTCACCGTGGCGGCGCTCGGCCTGCTGGTCGCCTTCGACATCAAGGTGCCGACACCGGTCGCCGCCGCGATCGTCGGCGTCTGCGCCCTCTTCCACGGCCACGCCCACGGCACCGAACTGCCGGGTATGTCGAGCGCTGCGGGCTATGTCGCGGGCTTCATGGCCGCGACCATTCTCCTGCACCTGATCGGCATCGGCCTCGCCTATCTGCGCTTCGGCAAGGCCGGACAGGTTGTCGGACGGCTCGCCGGCGCGGCTGTCGCGCTTGCCGGCGCGGCGCTGCTGGCCGGCTGATCTCTCCCAGGGCTCAGGCCTCAGAGGAGCCGCCGGGCGCCGCGTCCGGCGGCTCCGCCATGGATCAAGGATCGAGGAGAAGACGTCATGTGCATAGGCATCCCGATGCGGGTCGTCACAGGCAATGATTTCGTCGCGCAGTGCGAACGCCACGGCGCGATCGCCTCGATCTCGATGATGCTGGTCGGGGTCCAGCCGCCGGGCACGCATGTCCTCACCCATCTCGGCTCGGCGATCCGCGTGCTCGACGACGAGGAGGCGCGCGCGATCGACGATGCGCTCGCCGGCCTCGCCGAAGCCGTCGAAGGCCGCGACTTCGATTCCCTCTTCGCCGACCTCCTGGATCGCGAGCCGGAACTGCCGGCCCATTTGCGCGGCGAGTGAAAAGAAAACTTCCATGCTGGAAATTGACTTTCCGGCAAATTGCGGACGATAATCCTCCCGGGCGAAAATTTCCCTTCCAGATCAATGGAATCCAACTTTCCTCGATCTGGCACGCCCCTTGCAAACCTGTTTTTGACAATGGTCTGCATGGGAATTGGGGAGGAGACAATGCCATCTCATCTGGTCCGCGCGCTGAGCGAGCGGCAACACCTGCCAGTGGTCGACGAGACCAATATCGACGCCTTCCTGGTACCCGCGGCGGGTGAGGCCGACAACACGTTGCTGTTCTTCACAGGCGATCCGGCGCAGCGGCCCGAAGCGGACGACGTCGCGGTCGTTCTTCCCGAGATCCTGCAGGCCTTCCAGGGCCGTCTCCGCGGCGCCGTGGTGCGGCGCTCGGTCGAGGACAAGCTCAAGGCCCGCTTCAACGTGGCGGTGATGCCGAGCCTGGTGGTGACGCGGCGCGACCAGCCGGTCGGCGTGCTGGGCAAGATCCGCGACTGGTCGGAATACATGCAGAAGATCGGCGCCTGGCTGGCGCCCGACGCCCCGATCATGGTGCCCTCGGGCGGACCCAAGGTTGCCATCACCCATGCCGGCAAGGAGATCGCACGATGAAGGCGGGTTTCTGGGTCGCCCCCGAGGGCGAGGACGCGGCGATGACCGTGATGCCGATCGGCGCCGAGCCGCCGCTCCGCGCGCGCAAGCTCAACTTCCTCGCCACGAGCAGCGCCGAGGAGATGATCCGCCGCTGTTGCGCCACGGCGATGCTGCTGCCGGAGATCGCCGACGCGCTCGACGTGCAGCGGGCGGACGCGCCGGGCCGGCTGTTCGACATCACCGATTTTCCCGACGACGACCGGACCCTGATCACGGAAACGCTCGGAGAGGGCGAGGTCGCGGGCATCGCCGCGCTCGGCAACGGCATCACCGCCCAGATGCAGGAAGCCGTGATGGCGGGCGTCTGGCGCATCCGCTTCACCGACGCCGAGGACCGCCTCGTGGCCGACTATGTCGAGGTCGCGAGCATACCCGCTGCCGTCCGCCAGGCCTGTTCGGCCCTGCCCGCGGCGATCGAGCACGGACCGGCGCCCGCCGGCGCGATGAACGTCATGCCCGTCCTCACCGAGATCCAGGACCGCGTCGCCCGTTACCGCGAGGGCGATCCGGCCCATGTCATCACCTTCTCGCTCTTCCCGATGAGCCCCGAGGACATGGCCTTCCTCCAGACCACCCTCGGCGCCGGGCCGGTGCAGCTGACCTCGCGCGGCTACGGCACCTGCCGCGTCGTGGCGACCGGCGCGCGCAATGTCTGGTCGGTGCAGTTCTTCAACGCCATGGACACGATCATCCTCGACACGCTGGAGATCTGCGACATTCCCTCGGTCGCCGTCGCCGCCGAGGAGGATTTCCGCGATTCCGCGACCCGGCTGCGCGAGATCGAGGAGGCCTATTTCAAATGAGCGCCTTCGAGAATTTCGGCAAGCGCGAGACGCTTATCGACGACCGGATGGAATGTGGCATCTGCTGGCATGTCTACGATCCCGCCGAGGGCGACGCCGTCTGGCAGATCCCGCCGGGCACGGCGTTCTCCGACCTGCCGGAAGACTGGCGCTGTCCGAACTGCGACGCGCCGCAATCGAAGTTCATGAGGCTCGGTGATGGATGCTGAGCCTGCGGAACCGGTCGGGCCTGACCCCGCCCATCAGCTCGGGCAGCGGCTCGAGGATTGCTATCGGCAAGTCCATGTGACCGCCATGGCGGATGTGCCAATCTGCAACCCGGCGCTCGGCGTCGCCGCGACCGGTTTCCGCACCTTTGGCGGGCGTGCCTTCGGCATCGTCACCACGCCATGGTTCATGAACCTCGTCGCGGTCGACCTGCCGGATGGCGCGCCGCCGACCGCGGCCGTTTCCGGCACGACGCTGCGGGTTGGCCTGCCCGCCGGAGAGGTCGAGTTCATCACCGGCGAACTCGACGGCATCGGCCGGATCGATTCCTGCTCCCTGTTCTCGCCTGTCTTCGAATTCACCACGATGGAGGCGGCGCTCGCCACCGCCGAAGGGGCGATGCGTGCCCTTTTCGATCCCTCCACGCTCGAGCCTCCGCCGGCCCCGCCCGTCGCGGTAAATCGGCGCGACCTGCTACGCGGCCAGATCCGGAAGCGTGAGGAGATGGCGGAATGACCTTCCTTCTGGGTGCCGGTACGATCAGGATCCAAGTGGCGGTGTCGCGCGGCCTCGCCTGCTCGGTCGCGGTCGCGGCGAGCCGCCCGCAGGGCCTAACGCGCATGTTTCTAGGCCGCATGGCCGACGAGGCGCCGTTGCTTGCAGGCCAGGTCTTTTCGCTCTGCGGCTTTGCCCAGTCGGTGGCCGCCCGCCTCGCCATCCTCAACGCCACGGATCGCTCGATGAGCGACGAGGAGCGGATCGGCGCAGGGTTGGGCCTGCTCGCCGAACGCATATTCGAGACCCTGCGAGCACTCATTCTCCAGTGGCCGGCGCCCCTGCCGGTCGCGCTGGCTGCGTCCGCCGGCAGGCATCTCCGCGATGCACTTGCCGCTTCGCAGGAAATCATCGCGAAGGTCAAGGCCGGCAAGGTCGACCGCACGCATCTCTCGTTGCCGGCAGAGCGGCTCACGGCGGCGGCGGCAGCGCTCGGCGTCACGCACGAGACCGATGCCCCCGTGCTGGGAACGGTTTGCGCGGCGATGCTGCGCGATGTCGAACACGACCGCACCTTCACCGGTCGCCGTCCGGACCCGCTGACCGGCAGGGACGATGCCGACGTCGTCAAGCACCTCTGCTCCGAGCCCGGCTATGACAGCCTCCCTCATCTGCCCGGCCGTGTCGTCGAGACCGGCGCCTATGTTCGCCTCCCGCCTGTCGGCCCGCCGAACGACACGCATCTGGCGCAACGTGTTTGCGCGCGGATGTGCGACGTTCGCACCTCGCTCGACCAGCTCGGGGCGATCCTTGGCAACGGCGCGCTCGACTGGGCTTCCCTCGCCCGCGGTGGTCCGACGCCGGGTGCCGGCGGCTACGGCGCGGTGGAATGTGCGCGCGGCAGGCTCTATCATCAGGCGGAGATCGGGGTTGACGGCAGGCTTTCGGCCTACCGGATTCTCGCGCCGACGGAGTGGAATTTTCATCCCGCCGGTCCCTTCGTCGAGACGCTGCTGTCGTCTCCGATCGGGACCGACGAGGCAGCCATACGGTCGGTGTCGCTTCTCGCGGTGCTGTTCGCCCCCTGCTTGGCCTTCGAGGTCGATATCAGGGAGGCGGCCGATGCATGAGATGTCGTTGATGGAGAGCGTGATCGATATCGTCTGCGAGACGGCGCGGAAGAACGGCGCAACACGAGTGAAATCGGTCCGTCTCGATGTCGGCGTGCTGAGTCATGTCGATTCCGATGCGCTGCTCTTCTGCTACGAAGCGGTGTGCCACGGGACGATCGCCGACGGCGCCCTGCTGGAAATCAACCGGATCGCGGGTGAAGGCTGGTGCCTCGACTGCGGCAAGACGGTGGCGCTCGAGGAACGGTTCGGGGCCTGCCCCGACTGCGGCCGGCATCGCGTCCAGATGACGGCCGGCGACGAATTGAAGATCAGGGATATGGAGGTGATCTGATGTGCACGGTATGCGGTTGCGGAACGTCGGCCATCGATGGCCACAAGCACGAGGCAGGGGGGCGTGGTCATCACCGTGACCACGAACCCGGCGATGAGCACCATCACCACCACCATCATCATGATGATGATCACGCCCATCACCATGCCCATGACGACCATGGCCACGATCACGATCATCATCATGCCGAGGAGGGCAGCGTCCACTATGGCAGGGGTATCGCCGGCGTCCATGTCCCCGGCATGAGTCAGGAGCGGATCATCCAGGTCGAGCGCGACATCCTCTCCAAGAACGACGCCCATGCCGCCGAGAACCGGCGTCATTTCGACCGCGACGGCATTTTCGCGCTCAATTTCGTCTCCAGCCCCGGTTCGGGAAAGACCAGCCTTCTGGTCCGCACCATCAACGACCTCAAGAACCGGCTTGCGATCAGCGTCATCGAGGGCGACCAGCAGACGTCCAACGACGCCGCGCGCATTCGCGAGACCGGCGCCCGCGCCATCCAGATCAACACTGGCAAGGGCTGCCATCTCGACGCGCACATGGTCGGCCATGCGATGGAGTATCTCGCGCCGGAGCCCGGCTCGGCGCTGTTCATCGAGAATGTCGGCAATCTCGTCTGTCCCGCCGCCTTCGATCTCGGCGAGGCGCACAAGGTGGTATTGCTGTCGGTCACCGAGGGCGAGGACAAGCCGCTCAAATATCCCGACATGTTCGCGACCGCCGACCTGATGATCCTCAACAAGGCCGACCTGCTGCCGCATCTCGATTTCAACGTCGGCCTCTGCATCGCCAACGCGCTGCGCGTCAATCCGCGGCTGCAGACGCTGACGGTCTCGGCCCGCACGGGTGAGGGCATGGAGGCGTTCTATGCCTGGGTCGAAGCCTCCGCAGCCCGCAGGGCCGCACGGCCGAAGGTGGCGTGAAGATGGCGACGGCGCTCGCACGAAAGATGGAAAGCCCGATCCGGCGGCTCAGGCTCCGGGTGCGCGGTGCCGTGCAGGGCGTCGGCTTCCGGCCTTTCGCCTACCGGCTGGCGCGGACCATGCGGCTTTGCGGCTTCGTGCTCAACGACAGCGCTGGCGTTCTGATTGAGATCGAGGGTGAGGATGCGGGCCGCTTTCCGGACGCGATCCGCGCCCATGCGCCGCCCCTTGCCCGCATCGAGTCGATCGACGTTGTCGAGCTTGCGCCCGCCGGCGGCGAGCAGTTCGAGATCCTCGAAAGCCTTGGTGGCCGTAGCGCCACCCGCATCGGCGCGGATGCGGTGACCTGCACCGAATGCCGCCGCGAACTGACCGATCCCGCAAGCCGCTTCTTCGGCTATCCCTTCGTCAACTGTACCCATTGCGGCCCGCGCTTCACCATCACCCGCGCGCTGCCCTACGACCGGGCGCAGACCTCGATGGCGTCCTTTCCAATGTGCCGGGCCTGCGCGGCGGACTATGTCGATCCGGAGAACCGGCGCTTCCATGCCGAGCCCGTCGCCTGTCCTGATTGCGGCCCGAAGCTCAGCCATCCCGTCGGGGACGTAGCGGCCCGGCTCCAAGATGGCGCGATCGTCGCGCTCAAGGGGATCGGTGGCTTCCATCTGCTCTGTGACGCGCGTAACGATGCGGCGGTCGCCCTCCTGCGGCAACGCAAGGCGCGCGATGAGAAGCCTTTCGCCGTGATGGTGCGCGATATCGAGGCGGCGCGGCAGCTCGCGAACCTGACCGAGGCCGAAGAGGCGCTGCTGGTTTCGCTAGCGAGCCCCATCGTGCTCGTCGAAGCCCAGGCCGGCGCGGTCTCCGACGGAATCGCGCCCGGTCTTCGCCGCATAGGCTTGATCCTCGCCTATGCGCCGGTGCATCACCTGCTGCTCGATGCGCTTGCCCGCCATTCGCAGCACTGTCCTCCCGCGCTGGTGGCGACTAGCGCCAATCCCGGCGGCGAGCCGCTGGTCGCCGACAATGCCGATGCCGCGCGACGCCTTGCCGCGATCGCTGATCTGATCGTCACCCATGACCGCGACATCGCCATCCGCGCAGACGACTCCGTCATGCAGGTGATCGACGGCGCGCACGCGTTCATCCGCCGCGCCCGCGGCTTCGTGCCGGAGCCTGTCGATCTCGGCGTGGATGGTCCCTGCGTGATCGCCACCGGCGCCGACCTCAAGAACACCATCTGTGTCACGCGCGGCCGCGAGGCATTCCTCTCCCAGCATGTCGGCGGGCTCGACAATGCCGAGGCGATCCGCTTCCAGCGCGAAGCGATCAGCCATCTCTGTTCCATCCTCGACGTAAAGCCTGAATACGCCGCCTGTGATCTGCATCCGGATTTTCGTTCGGTCCGGATGGCAGAGGGCTTGAACCTGCCCGTCGTGCCGGTCCAGCATCATCTTGCCCATGTCGCGGCGGTGGTGGCGGAGCATCGCCTTCGCGGGCCAGTCGTGGGGCTGGCGCTCGACGGTCACGGTTATGGCACCGACGGGGCGAGTTGGGGTGGCGAGATGCTCGCTGTCGATGGCCTCCGCTGGCATCGCGCCGGGTCGTTGCTGCCGCTGCCTCTGCCGGGCGGCGACCGCGCGGCGCGTGAGCCCTGGCGCATGGGGATCGCGGCACTTCAGGCGGCCGGACGCATCGATCTCGTAGCGCGGCTCTGGCCGGATCATTCCGGCGTGGCGCAACTCACGACGATGTTCGAACGCGGCATGCGGCCGTCGGGCACAACCAGTCTCGGCCGGCTCTTCGACGCCGCGGCGGCGATCGCGGATGTCCGCCTCGTCCAGGGTTACGAGGGGCAGGCCGCGATGGAGTTCGAGGCACTGGTCCGGGCGCCGCGCTGCCTTGCCGGCGGATACACAATCACCGATGGGACGCTCGATTTCCGGCCGCTCATCCTGCGCCTCGCCGAACAGGGTCTGCGCGGCACCGAGGCTGCCGACCTCTTTCACGGCACGCTGATCGCGGGTCTAGCGGATTGGGCGGCCGGCGGCGCAGCCGGGCTCGGCACCCGACAGATCGCGCTCGGCGGCGGATGCATGATGAACCGTGTCCTTGCCGAGGGCCTCGCACAGGCACTCAGGGCTCTAGGTTTCGTTCCATATCTGCCGCGTCTCGCACCGGCCAATGACGGCGGCATTGCGCTCGGCCAGGTGGCCCATGCGCGGCAGGTCACACTGAATGAACATGCATCAAGGGAGGAGAACCGGACATGTGCCTAGCCATACCGGTCCAGGTCAAGGAAGTGCTGCCCGACAACATGGCGAAGGTCACGCTCGACGGCGTCTCGAAGATCGTCTCGACGGCGCTCGTCGATGACGTGCAAGTCGATGATTATGTCGTGCTCCATGTCGGCTATGCGCTCGCCAAGATCGATCCCGAGGAGGCGGAGAGGACGCTGGCCCTGATCCGCGAAGCCGCCCTAGGGGATGCGGGCATGGGAGATGCGGCATGAAATATATCGACGAATATCGCGACGGCAGGCTCGCCAAGGACATCGCCCGGCAGATCGCCGCCCATGCCGACCCGACGCGCACCTATCATTTCATGGAATTCTGCGGCGGCCACACGCATGCGATCTCCCGCTACGGCCTCGAGGATCTGCTTCCTGCGAATGTGAAGATGATCCATGGTCCGGGCTGTCCCGTCTGCGTGCTGCCGATCGGCCGCATCGATGCGGCGATCGCGCTGGCCCTCCGGCCCGAGGTCACGCTCTGCACCTATGGCGACCTGATGCGGGTTCCGGGTTCGAACGGATCGAGCCTGCTCAAGGCCAAGGCGGCCGGCGCCGATATCCGCATGGTCTATTCGACGCTCGACGCGCTCCGGATCGCCGAGGCTGAGCCCGACCGCGAGGTCGTATTCTTCGCCATCGGCTTTGAGACTACGACACCGGCGACGGCGCTCGCGCTCAAGACGGCGCTCGCAAAGGACCTCCGCAATTTCTCGATCTTCTGCAATCACGTGCTGACGCCGGCGGCGATCCAGAACATCCTCGAAAGCCCCGATGTCCGCAAGCTCGGCACGATCAAGATCGACGGCTTCATCGGCCCCGCCCATGTCTCGACCGTTATCGGCACAGAGCCTTACGAGTTCTTCGCCGAGGAGTTCCAGAAGCCCGTGGTCGTTGCGGGCTTCGAACCGCTCGACGTCATCCAGGCGATCCTGATGCTCGTCCGGCAGGTCAATGACGGCCGCCACGAGGTGGAAAACCAGTATATCCGTGCCGTCACCACATCAGGCAACGAGAAGGCCCAGGCCGAAGTCGCAAACTTCTTCGAACTGCGGGAAAGCTTCGAATGGCGGGGGCTCGGCGAAGTGCCCTACGGCGCGCTCAGGCTCCGGCCGCAATATGCCGCCTACGATGCCGAAAAGCGCTTTTCGATGGTGACGCCGGCCGCCAGGGACAATCCGGCCTGCGAATGCGGGGCGATCCTGCGCGGCGTCAAGAAGCCGGCCGATTGCAAGCTGTTCGGTACGGTCTGCACGCCGGACACCCCGATGGGCTCCTGCATGGTATCGTCGGAAGGCGCCTGCGCCGCGCATTGGACCTATGGCCGCTTCCGCGAGAAGGCACGGCAGGTGGATGTCGGGAGGGCCGTCGCATGAACATGACGATCAAGGCCTACAAGCGAAAGCTCGATATCGCCAATGGCCGTGTCGACCTCTCGCATGGTGCCGGGGGCCGGGCTATGGGCCAGCTTATCGAGGGCATATTCCACAAGGCTTTCGATAATGCCTGGCTGCGCGCCGGAAACGACCAGTCGGCGTTTTCGGTACCGGGCGGGCGCATGGTGATGACAACTGACGGCTATGTCGTCTCGCCGCTCTTCTTCCCCGGCGGCAATATCGGCACGCTCGCCGTGCACGGCACGATCAACGACATCGCCATGGCTGGCGCCGTGCCACTCTATCTCTCCGCGAGTTTCATCATCGAGGAGGGCTTTCCGCTCGCCGATCTCGAACGCATCGCCGACAGCATGGGCGCCGCGTCGCGCGAGGCGGGCGTGCCGATCATCACCGGCGACACCAAGGTGGTCGAGCGCGGCAAGGCCGACGGCGTCTTCATCTCGACGTCGGGTGTCGGCCGGGTACCGGGAGGGCTCGACTTGCGCTCCGACGCGGCCCGGCCGGGCGACACGGTGATCGTCTCCGGCTCGATCGGCGACCATGGCGTTGCCGTGATGTCGAAGCGCGAGAACCTGGAATTCGACACGGCCATTACCTCCGACAGCGCAGCGCTGCATGGGCTCGTGGCGGCGATGGTCGAGGCCGGCGGCACGCATATCAGGCTGATGCGCGATCCGACGCGTGGCGGCATTGCCGCGATGCTGAACGAGATCGCCAGCCAGTCGAAGGTCGGTTTCCGGATCGATGAGGAGGCCATCCCGCTCAAGCCAGAGGTCGCTGCCGCCTGCGAGTTCCTCGGGCTCGATCCGCTTAATGTGGCCAACGAGGGCAAGCTTGTGGCCGTCGTCGCCCCGGAGGGTAGCGAAGCGGTGCTGACGGCGATGCGCGCGCATCCTCTCGGCAGGGAGGCGGCGCTGATCGGCCATGTCGTGGCGGATGATAATTGCTTCGTGCAGATGGCGACTTCGTTCGGCGGCGGCCGGATCGTCGACTGGCTATCGGGCGAGCAACTGCCTCGAATCTGCTGAGGCCGGCGATGCGCATCCTGCTCCTGTGCCACAGTTTCAACTCGCTCTCCCAGCGCCTGCATGTCGACCTGCGGCGGGCCGGACACGAGGTCTCGGTCGAGCTCGACATTCATGACGATCTGACCCGCGAGGCGGTTGCGCTATTCATGCCCGATCTCGTCATCGCGCCCCTTCTCAAGCGGCCCATCCCGGCCAATGTATGGCGCCGGACGCTCTGCCTGATCGTCCATCCAGGCATCCGCGGCGATCGTGGTCCGAGCGCCCTCGACTGGGCAATCCTCGAGGGCGAGAAGGCCTGGGGCGTGACGTTGATCGAGGCGCGGGACGAGATGGATGCTGGGCCGGTCTGGGCCTGGCGGGAATTCCCGATGCGCGCCGCGCGGAAATCGAGCCTCTACCGGCACGAAGTGACCGAGGCTGCAACGGCCTGCGTCTTCGAGGCCATCGACCGCGTCGCGCGCGGGAAGGGCCCGGTCATGCCGGCAAACTGGGGCAGGGGCCGCGAGCGGCCCGCCTGCCGGAAGTCGGATCGGATCCTCGACCCCACCCTTCACTGCGCGGAAGAGGCGCTTCGCATCCTCGACGCGTCGGACGGCGATCCCGGCGCCTCGCTTTCTATCGCCGGACAGGCCTATCTGGCGTTCGACGCCGAACCGGCCGCGGGATTGTCAGGATTGCCAGGCGCACTGCTCGGCCGATCGCGTCAGGCGGTCGCCATGGCCTTCCGAGAAGGCGCACTCTGGATCGGTCATCTACGGCGACCGGAGGCGCGGAGCCTGAAACTGCCGGCTGTCCGGCTTCTCGGCACTGAGGCGACGGACCTGCTCGAGATCGCCGGCCCTGAGCCATGCCGCTATCATGAAGAGAATGGCGTCGGCTTCCTCGATTTCCGCTTCCACAACGGCGCGATGTCATCCGAGGATTGTAACACCCTGCGGGAGGCGATCGTCACTGCGAAGGAGCGCGCGTGTCCGGTCCTGGTCCTCAGGGGCGACGCCGACTGCTGGTCGAACGGCATCCATCTCGGCATGATCGAACACGCCGACAGCGCGGCCGACGAATCCTGGCGCAACATCAATGCGATGAACGACCTCGTGCGGGAAATCATCGAGACCGGCGACCGGCTGGTGATCGCAGCGGTTCTCGGCAATGCCGGCGCGGGCGGCGTTTTCCTGTCGCTCGCCGCCGACGAGGTCTGGATGCGCGACGGAGTTATCCTCAATCCGCATTACAAGGACATGGGCAACCTTTATGGGTCCGAATACTGGACCTATCTCCTGCCCGGCCGTATCGGCGAGGCGCCCGCCCGCATCGTGACCCAGGCGCGGCTGCCGATGGGCGTCGGCGAGGCGCTCGAACTCGGCCTGGCAACACGCCGGCTGCCATCCGACATTGCGGCCGCCGACTGCGAACTGCACCGCGCCGTTGCCGAACTGACAGCGTCTCCTGACCTTGCCGGACGCATCGCCGCCAAACGCGCGCGCCGCGCCCGCGACGAGGCCGAGAAACCGCTTGCAGCCTATCGCGAGGAGGAGTTGCGGCGGATGCGGCGCAATTTCTACGGCTTCGACCCGAGCTATCATGTTGCGCGCTACAATTTCATCCGCAAGACGCCGAAGTCGCGCACGCCGGTGACCCTCGCCACCCACCGGGCGGGCGGCGAGATGGATCGCAGGAGGACCATGCTATGACTAACCCGCACGCCACCGTGCTCGTCGTCGATGACGAAGTGCGCTCGATCGAGGCGATCCAGCGGGTGCTGTCGGACGAATTCGAGGTTATCGGCGCCCGCAACGCCCGGGAGGCGGAGGAAGTGCTCGAGGGCGAGATGGTGCAGGTGATCCTCTGCGACCAGCGCATGCCCGGCGAATCCGGCGTCGAGTTCCTAAAGCGCGTGCGCGAACTCTGGCCCGACACGATCCGCATCATCATCTCAGGCTATACCGACTCCACCGATATCATCGAGGGCGTCAACAATGCCGGTATTTTTCAGTATATCACCAAGCCTTGGAGCCCCGACAAGCTGATCGATTGCGTCCGCGAGAGCGCCAATCTCTGGCGCCTGCAGCATGAAGTCGCCGACATGCGCATCGAGGTGAAGCCGGCGAGCGAGGCGCTGCAGAAGGTCATCAGTGACCGCCGCCGCAACCAGGCCCAGTCCTTCGGCTTTGACCGCATCATCCATCGCAGCGACAGTCCGCTGGTTGGATCGATTTCTCTCGCCCGCCGCGCCGCGCGCTATGATGTTTCGGTGCTGGTCACCGGCGCGTCGGGCACCGGCAAGGAGCTGCTCGCCCGCGCGATCCACCAGGAATCAGCCCGTGCCGACAAGACCTTCGTGGTGGAGAACTGCGGCGCCTTGCCGGACGAACTGCTCGAAAGCGAACTCTTCGGCTGCAAGAAGGGCGCCTATACCGGCGCCTATCAGGACCGCATCGGCCTCTTCGAACTCGCCGACAACGGCACCATTTTCCTCGACGAGATCGGCGAGACCTCGCCCGCCTTCCAGGTCAAGCTCCTGCGCGTGCTGCAGGAGGGTGAAATCCGGCCGCTCGGCGCGCAAAGGCCGCGCAAGGTCAATGTCCGGGTGATTTCGGCGACCAACCGCGACCTGCTCGCCGAGGTCGCGGCTGGCCGGTTCCGCCGCGACCTCTACTATCGGCTCGCGGCGTTTCCGATCCACATGCCGGCGCTCAGGGACCGGGTCGACGATATTCCGGCGATTGCCGGGCGAATCCTCACCCAGATCAACCAATCGTTCAACCGGCAGGTGGCGGGCTTCCACCCCCACACGCTCGACCTGATGACCGCCTATTCCTGGCCCGGAAATGTCCGCGAGTTGCACAACGAAATCCAACGGATGACGGTCCTGTCTGATGGCAATGCGCCGCTCGCGCCGGAGCTGCTCTCGCCCGCCATCCGCAACGGAGAGCCCCTTGCGATGGCCGCCGACGGCACCACGCGCCAGCTCAAGGACATCGTGGCCGACGTCGAGCGGTCGGCGATCGAGGCCACCCTTGCGCGCCACGACGGCAATATCAGCCGCAGCGCCGACGAACTGGGCTTGTCGCGCGTCGGTTTGCGGAGCAAGATCGAGCGCTACGACCTCAAGCGCTACCCTGATGACGAAACTGATAGAAAAGACTGAACGCCCCCCCGGCGAGGACCTGATCAGCAAGATCTCTCTGCCCGACGTCTTCGCGCTCGACGATTCGAGCGAATCCATGTGGGTCGACGTCATCCACAGAATGGACGAGGTCTATTCCGAACTCCTGCGCAACGAGACCGACCTCGAGCGCAAGAATGCCGAGCTTGAGGAGGCGCAGACTTTCATCTCGAGCGTCGTGGCCTCGGTCTCCGATATCCTGATCGCCTGCGGCAGCGACGGCGTGATCCGCAAGGTCAATCCCGCCTTCCTCAGCCTTGTCGGCATGCAGGAAGCTGCCGTCATCGGCACGCGGATCTTCGATTATGTGGTCGAGGCCGATCGCGGCGAAGCCGAGAGACTGATGAGCGCCGGACATGAAGGGCGCGTGCTCGAAGGCGACCTTCATTTCAGCGCTGCGTACGGTCGCGAAGAATGTCTCGCCATGCGCTGCGCGGCCCTGTTCGACGGGCGCCGCCGCCGGTTCGGCGCCGTTCTGACGGGCCGGCCGATCAGCGAATTGCGCCGGGCCTATCAAGCGCTACACCAGGCGCATCTCGAATTGCAGCAGGCGCAGCGCAAGCTGATCGAGCAGGAGAAGATGGCGAGCCTCGGCCGGCTCGTAGCGGGTGTCGCCCACGAACTCAACAATCCGATTTCCTTCGTTTATGGCAATATCTACACGCTTGATCGCTACCGTAGGAGCCTCGCACACTATCTCAAAGCGGTGCATCAGGGCGCAGATCCGGAAGAGATCGGTACGCTTCGGCGAATGTTGAAGATCGACGCAATTCTCTCCGATATCGAACCTTTACTCGAGGGCACTATTGAGGGAGCCGACAGGATCAGTGATATCGTCAAGAACCTGAGGCGCCTCTCGTTCAGCAAGACCGGCGAGCTACAGCCCGTCGATGTCGACCGTCTGTTGCGAAACGCCGCCCATCTGGCGTTGCGCGCTAAAAATTCGCTGGCCAATCTTGTGATCGAAAGCGCGCCCGGCTTGGTGATCGATGCACATGAGGGGCAGATGCACCAGGTTTTTGTCAACCTAGTAGACAATGCGCTTGATGCAGTCGTCGGCAGAGACAATCCGAGGGTCTGGCTCGCCGCCAGCCGCCGCGACGACACGATCGAGATCGTCGTTCGCGATAATGGCAGCGGCATCAGGGAGGATAATCTCGGCAACATTTTCGAGCCGTTTTTCACCACCAAGACTGTCGGCGAAGGGACGGGACTCGGGCTGTGGATCAGTTTTTCGATCATCCAAGACTATGGTGGGACGATCAATGTCCGCAATTGCGGAACCGGCGGTGCCGAGTTCCGCGTCCTCCTGCCTCTTGATAGCTAGGCACAGGACTCACTAATCGAGCCAGTAGCAGCAGGTTGCTGCGATGAGGATCGCGGACAGGAAGGTATGGGCGCATCGGTCGTATCTGGTAGCGATGCGCCGCCAATCCTTGATCCTTCCGAACATGTTCTCGATACGATATCGTTGCCTATAGAGGGCTTTGTCGTAGTCGGCAGGGTTGCGTCGCTTCTTGCGAGGTGGAATACTGGGCGAAATTCCCTTGTCTTTCAATCCATTGTGGAACCAGTCGGCGTCGTAACCACGATCTGCCAGCAGCTCCCTGGCTTTGGGTAGCCGATCGAGCAGGTGCCGGGCAACCTGGTAGTCGCTGGCATTGCCCGCGGTGAGGAAGAAGAGCAAAGAGAGCTGGCTGGGTTTGTCTGAACAGTTTCGAGCGTTTTGCTAAGTGGATTTCCGCCTCGATTATGCTGCCACCGTCATCGGAGCCAGCGCGTTGAAGTAAGCCTGGTCCGGCGTCTGCCGGTCAAGGGATGAATGTGGGCGTCGGGTGTTGTAGAAGCTCAGATAACGACCGATACCGGCGCGGGCCTCGGACACGGTTTTGTAGGCGTGGAGATAGACCTCCTCGTATTTGATCGACCGCCAGAGCCGCTCGACGAAGAGGTTATCCCGCCACGAACCCTTGCCGTCCATCGAGATAGCGATTTCGGCCTTCTTCAGCACGGTCGTGAAGTCGACGGATGTGAACTGCGATCCTTGGTCAGTGTTGAAGATTTCCGGCTTGCCGTAACGGGCAAGCGCCTCCTCGACCGCCTCGATACAGAAAGCGGCTTCCATCGTGATCGACAGCCGCCACGACAGGACCTTCCGGCTAAACCAGTCCACGACAGCGCAGAGATAAACGAAGCCGCGAGCCATCGGAATATATGTCAGGTCCATGGCCCAGACCTGGTTGGGTCTGGTGACGGTCAACTTGCGTAGCAGATACGGATAGACCTTGTGCCCAGGCGCTGGTTTTGATGTGTTCGGGCGGCGGTAAATTGCCTCTATGCCCATCTTCTTCATCAGCGTGGCGACGTGAAGCCGCCCGGCATTCAGCCCTTCTCCTCTCAAAAGCCATTGCAACATCCGACTTCCCGCGAACGGATATTCGAGATGCAGTGCATCGATCCGCCGCATCAGGGCCAGATCGTTGTCTGACACAGGACGCGGCGAATAATAGACGCTGCCACGGCTGAACCCGAGAAGCTTCGCCTGGCGTGCGACCGACAGTTTGTGCGAGCGGTCGATCATTTCTTTCCGTCCAGCAATCCCGCCTTGCCGAGCGCACCGGACAAAAAATCGTTCTCCAGCGTTAACTCCCCGATCTTGGCGTGCAACGTTTTGACATCGACGGTCGGGCCTGCCGGTTCGGCCTTGGCCTCATCGCCGAAAACGCTCGTCGCCCCCTCAAGGAGTTGGTCTTTCCATTGCTTGATCTGATTGGCATGAACGTCGAACTGCTGGGACAACTCCACCAGCGTCTGTTCGCCTCGGATGGCAGCGAGCGCCACCTTCGCCTTGAAAGCCGGGATATGGTTCCGGCGCGGTCGTCTCGTCATGGTATCTCCTGTTCCCGGCATTTAAGCCGAAGCCAGGCAGAAATTCCAATTATCCCCGCTGTTCAAATTTCCCGAGCCAGCTCTATCCGTACGAGTGCAGTTTATCCGTGACGATGCGTTTCAAGCTCGAATGCCAGCCTTGGCGCATCATGTCCATCGGGCGCACACATTNTTAAGCCGAAGCCAGGCAGAAATTCCAATTATCCCCGCTGTTCAAATTTCCCGAGCCAGCTCTATCCGTACGAGTGCAGTTTATCCGTGACGATGCGTTTCAAGCTCGAATGCCAGCCTTGGCGCATCATGTCCATCGGGCGCACACATTGGCCTAATCGTTTCTCATCAATGAGATGCCGTATTAGAGGCGGTCACTGGTTCCTGAATCGGCGTTCAATAGGTTACGGTGACGACGATCGTATCCGTGTAGGTGCCGGGTCCCGGCGTGCTCTGCGCGGGTACGCGGCCGTAGACGCTGATGTTTTCGGTGAGGCCAGTCCCCGTTCCTGTTATGAGATCACCCCCCGAACTGCCCCATGGCTGCGACCGTGCCGCATCCTTGTAGAGGCCATAAGTGACGTATGCGCTGCCAAGTGTCATCCGGCGCGCCGTGGGTCCGGTGCCGGTCAGGCCGTTGTCGAGCGAAATCGTGTAGGCGGTGCCGGCGGTACAGGTGGCCGCGACGTTGCCGCTGGCGTCCACTGCCGTGTCGAGGACGCCCTGGCTTCCGAAGTCGATGTCCTGTGCGCTGACCAGGCAGTTGGGGTTGACCATCGCCTGCGCCGTAAAGCTAGGCCTTGTCGTGTTGCCGGTCACTGTCGAACAATCGGGCGGGCTGCCGATGATGAGGTAGACGGCATAATTGAAACTCACCTCGGCGCCGGAAAATGTAGAGGTGTAGGTGCCGGTCGGAGCCGTCTGCTGGTTCGCCAGCACGCGTCCATAGAGGGTTCTGGTCTGCTCCACGGTACCCAGGAGCTGGGTGAAATCGATCGCTACGGGCGAGCCGAGGCTCGGCATCTCGCGCGATCCCCAGGGGATGGTTCGGGCGGCGTCGCTGTAGAGATTGTAGTCGAGCTGATCGAGTGCGGTGTTCAGCATATGACGCGTGCCGGATGTCGAACCGCCTGATCCGGCATTGATGTTCAGGCAGACCCGAACGTTCGTCAGAATGCCGCTGAAGCAGCTTGCCGTGACCGTACCGCTGGAATCGGCGGCCGCTCCCGACAGCGAATCGACACTCCCGAAGTTGACGTCGGAGACGGAGAACGAGCAGGTTTGCGCCAGAGCCGGGGAGGACGCCGTCGAGAGCAGGCATGCGAGAACCAGAGCACGTAGCGACATCTCAAACCTCATTGGGTTGCCCGACAGACGACGTCGGGAATGGTGACCTGCTCCCCGGCCTTGGGGTGGAAGCCGAATTCGGCGATACAGCGACCGCCTTGCGGCCGTTCGAGCGTGACGCGATTTCGAGCCTTCAGATGCGTCAGGAAGGCCTGCCCGTCATAGCCGACGAAAAATTCCTCGCCGCTGTCCTCGACATGGCCCGTGGAGCCGATCTCGACGAAGGAGCCGCCTTCATCGCGCAGCGTGACGAGGGCTGCGGCCGCCTGGGTCTCGACATCGAAACGGATTACGGTTCCACTGCGGTCGGCGGGGATCGTCGTGCTTTTCGTCTCGGCGACCACGGCGTCGACCGGCAGATTGGTGGGATCGATCGTCACACGGTTCGGCTCGTAGGAGCGCAGGTTGGGCAACAGAAGCTTTCCCCGGCCGTTGCTTCGCCCGGCCGGCCTGTTCTCGTAGAGGACATCGACTCCCGGGGCGCCCGTATCGACGACGGCAAAGGCGTCGTCGATCCTGTTGGAGAGGAAAACGTCGCCGCCTGCGAAGACGATGGCTCCGTCGACCTGTCCTGTTGCCTGCAGGTGGTCGCCGTGCTGCGCGGCGCCCGCTTCGAGACGGGCAGTCTCCGTGCGATAGGTGACGGTGGCGGAGCGGTGGGTCCGCGTTCCTTCCGAATTGCGCAACCGCCAGCCGAGACTGCCGCTCTCGGCGCCGGCGGACTTTGCGATGTCGGCGGCAAAGGCGGTGCCGTCCGATCCCGAGGATAGGCTGGTCGCACCATAGATATCCTTGCCGAGTTGCACCGACAGGCCGGCGAAGACGCCGAAGGAACCCCGGTCTGCGAGATCGGTGAAGCCGCTGGCGAAGAACGAGATGCGATTGTTGATCTGCCGGCTGTACGAGAGGCCGACCAGCTGCGAGCGGTCTCCGTCGATGGTCTCCACGCTGGTGAAGCTCAGATTGAGCGTCGAGGGGTCGAAGCTCAGGGGAACGGAAAGAGCGATCTGGTCGAGCGCACGGGGCGGCGAGGCTCGAAACCTCTCTTCCGGCGTCGCCGGATCGAAGGTGATCGCGGCGATGTCGTCGTAGTCGCCGAACGTGTGCTGGCTGCGGGCGTAGAGACGCCAGTCTCCGAGTTCCATCTCGACGCTTCCGGCGAGCTGGAAGCCTGCCCTGTCTCCATAGCTGCTGGCGGACCCGGCAAGCGAGGCCACGCCGTAGGAGCCAAGTCCGAACGCAGCGCCGCCGCCGCCGTTCAGGAGCCCGCCGCCGCCTTCTGCGTGGGCCTCGACCGTCAGCCAGTCATCGACGCCGTAGCGCAACGTGCCCGACCCCACGAGGTCGCTGCTGTAGTCATTGGATTCCGTTCCGTAGAAACGTCGCGCATAGCCGGCCTCCAGCGAGTAGTCCGCCAGCCCCGTTGCGAGCAGGTTGGAGGACGCAAAGAACGGCGTGTCGGAGGTCGTCTCCCGCCCGAGCGCATCGCGTACCACGAGACGTGCCATGCCGGCGCCGGTGACGACCGGCAGATTGATGATTTCGAAGGGCCCTTCCGGAACGGTTTCGCTCAGGCGGCGTGCGTTGTCGATGTAGACGTCGACCGTCGAGGGGACGGCGGCCGAGCCCGAGAGCTGCGGCAGAGGCATTGTCACGAGGTCCGGCCGCAGCCCGAAATTGCGTTTTACCTGGACACCACCCATGCGGATCGGTCGCGTCCAGCCGAGGCCGCCGGTGATGAGATCGCCGATCTGATAGGTCGTCATCGTGTCGGGGTCCGAGTAGGACCAGCTCGTTTCCAGGCGCGTCGAGTCGTAGCGATCGTCCGTCGAGGTGCTCAGCAACTGCGAACTCGACAAAACTCCGTAAGGGCTGAAGAGGCGCCCCTCGAACCAGCCGGAAAGGCCCTGAAAATCCCAGATCTTCTCGGCATCCCCTCCGCCGGTATTGCCGTAGATCGTGTAGTTGATGAGCCCTCCGACGCTGCTGTCCGCCTGCTCCTCCCCCGGGTCGCTTCTCGTGACCTTGTGGGCGTCGATGATGCGCGCGGATATGCTGTCGAACTGGACGTCGAAATAGATGGCCTGCAATGTCGCATCGTAGCGGTAGTCGACGCCAGGCAGTTTCGCGATGTCGACGAGGCCGTCGGCCCGGACGGCTTCAGCTGCCGGGATGATCCCGACATTGCGGAGCTGGTCGGGGGCGATTGCGAGTGCTCCATTGCCGTCGCGCGTGAAGGCGGCGATCAGCCTGGTCGATCGGCCGTTGACGAAGACCTCCAACTGCAAGTCGATGGGAGCCGCAAGCGACGTATCCGCGTCGATACCGGCGCCGGCCGGCGGCAGCTGTTGGGCACGTGCCCGGAAGGCGCTGGGGTCGACGGCGAGTGAAACAGACAGCGAGAACAGAATGCTAGCCGCCCCGCATGCGCGCTTGCGCATTCAGGCGCCCTCCTTCGCTGTCGGCGCTGATCGTCACGGTTCCCCCGGACGGGCCGCCTTTTGCCGGCACGAACCAGGCGACCGAGGACTTTCCGAGCACGTAACCGACAAGCCCCCCTCGGCGGGCGAGAATTCTTCCCTGACTGCTCAGGACGAGGTTGGAGACCCGCAGGCGCTGAGTTCCATCGTTTCGAACCGTCACGACATAGCCTCCAGGCCCCCGCTCGATTGTCCACGATGTGGCTGGAGAGGAGTCCGGGGGAGTGAAGAAGACCGGAATGGAGTGCCGCACGACGAGATTCACCACGCCCGCCTGCCGTCTCGATGGCTCGGGAAGCTCGTCGACGATGAGACGGTAGCTTTCCTCCTTGCCGATCGCCCTCTTTGATGTGCGGACGACGCGGATCAGGTTCTCGCCTCCCGGATTGAGGGCGATGATCGGCGGGCTCGCGGCGACGTCGCTCGTCGGCGTATAGACGTCCTCCCCGTTCTTCTGGTCCCAGCGGAAGACCCGGACCTGCACGTGGATCGCACGCGGTGCGTCGTTCCAGACGCGGATGGTCGAGGCGGCCTGCGGGACCTTCATGTCAAGGACGACTGGCGCGACCCGTAACGACGCCGCGTGCGATGACGGACCGAAGAGAACGAAGGCTGTCAGGCATACGATGAGCGAGATGATCGGCCGCATAATTCCTCCCAACACGATCAAGGGCACTGGGTCCGAGATGGCTCGGCACCGTGCCCCGACATCACGCGTCGATATCGCGCGTGGTTTCAGTAGGTCACGGTCACCGTAATCGTATCCGAGTAGGTACCCGCCGCCGGGGTCGACTGGGCAGGCACCTGGCCGTAGACGGTGTAGACCTGCGACGCGCCTGTTCCAGTGCCGGAGACGGTGTCCGTTCCGATCGTTTCACCCCAGACGGTGGTGTGCGCGGCATCCGAGTAGAGAGAGTATGTGACGGTCGCAGACGCCGGCCCGGTCATCTTGCGCGAAGCCACGGTCGCCCCTGCGCCGAGGCCGGCGTTGAGACCTACATTATAGGTCGTCCCGTTCGTGCACTGGACAGTGATTTCGCTGGTTCCTGTCGTAGCAGACGACAGAACGCCGGATGCGCCGAAATCAAGCGTGGTGGCAGAGTTGATCAGGCATTCGGCAGTGATCTGGATCTGCACAGTAAAGCTGTCAGTTGTCGTTTGCGCTTCTGCGGGGCAGGTCAACAACGGCACGCCGGCGAGGAACGCGAAGGCAGTCGAAAAGCTGAGACGCATCTGACCTCCGAATCATTTTCGGTAGCGCAACATACTTATAATATAATAATATATAAAATCTTAATGTATAGCCTGTGACGGGATGTAGTGGCCCCCTAAATCCCCGGACACGATCTCCCACTTGTTAA
>NZ_JBLQTA010000015.1:0-50024 GCF_048159625.1 Ciceribacter azotifigens
GGGCATGAAGCCGCCCCGCTACCTCAGGGACGGAGACACCGTCGAGCTCGGCATCCAGGGCCTCGGTACACAGAAACAGACGTTCAGAGCCGATTGATCAGACGACGAGAGGCGAGCGGGCTTCCCGCTCGCCGATTGCCCTCAAGGCTTCACGCGTCGATCTCGACGAGTGCCCCGCGCTTGCCGATCACCTGTGCGGCCACCTGCGCGCCGCGGTTGATCGCATCCCCCAATGATGCCCCCGAAAGCCGCGCCGAAAGGAAGCCGGCATTGAAGCTGTCGCCGGCGGCGGTGGTGTCGACGACCTCGGCAACCGGTTGCGGATCGAACGTGACGACGCCCTCGTCGCGGCCCTCCGCATGGATGCGTCCGACGCCGTTCTTCACGACGATCGTCGAGGCCCCGGCGTTCCGGTAGCGGGCGATCGTTTCGAGCGGCGAGGCCTCACCGTAATACTGCCCGTCCTCGTCGAAGGAAGGCAACACGATATCCGCAACGGCGGCGGCTTCCGCCACCGCAGCGCACATCACCGCGACGTCGGGCCAGAGTCTCAGCCGCATGTTGGGATCGAAGGCGACGACAGTTCCCCGCCGACGTGCCTCGGCGAGGGTATCGAGAAGGTTGCGGCGATCCTCTTCGGAGAGAATCGCAAGCGTGATCCCGGAAAAGAGAGCGACGTCCGTTTCGGCGAGCGCCGCCGAAAGCACCTCGCGATCCCGTGCGAGCAGCTTTGCCGCCGACTGTCCCCGCCAATAGGAGAAGCTGCGCTCGCCGTTGTCGAGCTCGATCATGTAGAGGCCGACCGTGCGCCCGGAAATGCGCCGGACGCTGTTGGTACCGACACCTGCCTCCTGCATGAAGGCCAGCATGTGATCGGAAATCCGGTCCTCGCCGACGGCCGAGCAGTAGTCGACCGCCCAGGCCTCGGGCAGCAGGCGGCGCAGATACCAGGCGGTGTTGAAGGTGTCGCCGGCGAAGTTGCGCGTATAGGCACCATCGCCACGCGGCGCCATCTCGACCATGCATTCCCCGATTGCAAGAACCCGGTGATGTCTTTCGTTCATTTCTCGTCCGCCGCAAAATATTGCCCGTGGCTTTCCCGGATGCGTCCGATGATTCCCTTGATCCGCGAGAGATGGACGCGCATGCAGGCCGCGGCAGCATCTCCGTCATGCGCCCTCAGCGCCTTCAGGATCTCGATGTGATCCGCAAACGCGCTCTGCGCTCCGAAGGAAAGGCTCAGATACCGGACCCGGTCCATGTGCGCCTTGCTGTCGCGGATCAGCGCCCAGGCAAAGTCGTGACCGGACATGTCGCAGATTCGCTTGTGAAAGTCATCGTCCAGCGCATGGAACAGGACCTTGTCGTCCGCCTCCATCGCCCGGCGCTGCCTTTCGATCAATTCCTCCAGCTCGTCCATCTGCTGGTCGGTGAGCACCGCAGCCGCGGCCCGAGCCGTTTCCATTTCGAGAGCCGTGCGGATGAACCGCGCCTGCAGGACGCCCTTTTCCGAAATGTGGGTGACGACCGTCGCCCGCTGCGGCCGGATGAGCAGGAAGCCGAGCTGCGACAGGCGGTAGAAGGCATCGCGCACAGGTTGTCGCGAGACACCCATTTGCTTTGCGACCTCCACCTCCGACAGCTTTGTGCCCGGCGGCAGATCGAGCTCCACCACCTGATGATAAAGCTGCTCGAAAACCAGATCGGTAACCGATGGCACACGCAGGCTATCCACTGCGCGAAGCTGAAGCTGATCAGCCATGAGGCCTCCGTTGACTCGTGTTGCATACTAACATATTAGTTTGCTCCGGAAATGCAAATCGCGTTTCCGGACCTTAGTGAGCGAGCGGCGAGGAGGCCACGGATTTGCTGCAGGAGGACAGGCTTTTCCCGATCGAATCGACAGCCCGCGGCGTGGCCCGCAGTCTCTACGAGACCGTTCGGACCCTGCCGATCGTCAGTCCCCACGGTCATACCGATCCGCGCTGGTTCGCAGAAAACGCTCCTTTCCCCGACCCTGCCCATCTCTTCGTCGTTCCCGACCACTATGTCTTCCGCATGCTCTGCTCACAGGGCATTCCGCTCGCAGCCCTCGGCGTGCCGCGTGTCGACGGCGGTCCGACGGAAACCGACGGACGGAAGATCTGGCGGCTCTTCGCCGAGAACTTCCACCTCTTCCGCGGCACCCCGAGCCGCCTCTGGGTCGAGCAGTCCTTCGCCGATGTCTTCGGGCTCACAAAGCGCTTCTCGGCCGAGACGGCCGACGAATTCTACGATCACATCAAGGACTGCCTCGCCCGCCCGGAATTTCGCCCGCGGGCGCTGTTCGAGCGCTTCGGCATCGAGGTGATCGCGACGACCGAGAGCCCGCTCGACGAACTCAGGTGGCATGAGATGATCCGTCAGTCCGGCTGGTCCGGCCGCGTCGTCACCGCTTACCGGCCGGACCCTGTCGTCGACCCGGAGTTCGAAGGCTTCCGTGCCAATGTCGAACGCTTCGGCGAGCTCGCGGGGACCGACGCCACGACCTGGCAAGGTTATCTCGAAGCCCATCGCATCCGCCGCGCCTTCTTCAAGTCCTATGGCGCGACGAGCTCCGACCACGGCCATCCGACCGCTCGCACCGAGGACCTGCCGCAGACCGAGGCCGCGGCCCTCTTCGAGAAGGCGCTGGCCGGCCGGTGCACGCCACAGGAAGCCGATGCCTTCCGCGGCCACATGCTGACCGAGATGGCCCGCATGAGCCTGGAAGACGGTTTCGTCTTGCAGATCCATCCGGGTTCGTGGCGCAACCATTCGGCTGGCGTGATGGCGATGCACGGGCGTGACAAGGGCTTCGACATCCCGACGCGCACCGACTACGTCCGCGCTCTGAAGCCGCTGCTCGATGCCGTCGGCATGCGTCCGGAGCTCACCGTCATCCTGTTCACGCTCGACGAGACGAGCTATTCTCGCGAACTGGCCCCGCTTGCCGGCGCCTACCCGGCGCTGAAGCTCGGACCCGCCTGGTGGTTCTTCGACAGCGCGGAAGGCATGCGCCGCTTTCGCGAACTGACGACCGAAACCGCGGGCTTCTACAACACCGTCGGCTTCAACGACGACACCCGCGCATTCTGTTCGATCCCCGCCCGCCATGACGTGGCCCGCCGGGTGGACTGCGCCTATCTGGCAACGCTTATCGCGACTGGCCGCCTCGATGAGGACGAGGCTTTCGAAGTCGCCCACGACCTCGCCTACAAGCTTGCAAAGACGGCTTACCGGCTGTGAGGACAGCCGCAACAAGAGGAGGAGAAGTGAAATGAGCATCCTGAGGAAATTCGGCCTCGCCGTTCTGGCGTCCGCCGCGATCGTCGTCTCGACCATGTCGGCTCACGCGGCCGAGCTTGTGCTGCGGTCTTCCGACACGCATCCGGACGGATATCCGACCGTCGAGGCCGTCAAGTACATGGGCAAGCTGCTGGAGGAGCGCACCAAGGGGCGCATCGGCATCGAAGTGTTCCATTCCGCCCAGCTCGGTGAGGAGAAGGACACGATCGAGCAGACCCAGTTCGGCGTCATCGACCTCAACCGCGTCTCGCTCGGGCCGTTCAACAACATCATCGAGGAAACGCAGGTCGTCTCGCTCCCCTACATCTTCCGTTCCGTCGATCACATGCACAAGGTCATGGACGGCCCCATCGGTGATGAAATTCTCGCCGCCTTCGAAGCCCACGACCTGATCGGCCTCGCCTTCTACGACGGCGGCTCGCGCAGCTTCTACAACTCCGAAAAGCCGATCAAGTCCGTCGACGACCTGAAGGGCATGAAGTTCCGCGTCATGCAGTCCGACATGTTCGTCGACATGGTCGGCGCGCTCGGCGCCAATGCCACGCCGATGCCCTATGGTGAAGTCTATTCCGCGATCCAGACCGGCGTCATCGACGGGGCGGAAAACAACTGGCCTTCCTATGACAGCTCGGGCCATTTCGAAGTCGCCAAGTATTATACGCTCGACGAGCACCTGATCGTTCCGGAAGTCCTCGTCATGTCGAAGAAGAGCTGGGACAAGCTCTCTCCCGAGGACCAGACGGTCGTCCGCCAGGCGGCGAAGGACTCGGTTCCGCACATGCGCGAACTCTGGACCGCCCAGGAAAAGAAGTCGGAGGAGAAGATCCGTGCCGCCGGCGCGGAAGTCATCACCGACATCGACAAGAAACCGTTCATCGAAGCGATGAAGCCGGTCTACGAGAAGCATGTCACCTCCGCGAAGCTGAAGGACATGGTCGCCCGGATCCAGGCGACGGAATGACGACAACAGACAGGATGGCCTGCGGAATGTCCGCCGACCATCCTGCCGCTTAGCGTGGAGGCATGGCGTGCAAGACAGTATGAAAGGCTTGGCGCGATTTACCGGCTTGCTCGCGCGCGCCGCATTGTGGATCGCCGGGACCGGTCTGGTGCTGATGACGATCTTCATCGCCGCACAGGTGTTCTGGCGGTACCTGCTGAACGACAGCCTGACCTGGAGCGAACCGGCCTCCGTCATGATCATGGGCTGGTTCATCTTCCTAGGAGCGGCCGTCGGCATCCGCGAGGGATATCATCTATCGTTCGACATCCTGCTCTACGTCCTGCCGGATCGCGCCAAGAGCTGGCTGCATACGCTGTCCGACTTCGCGGTCGCGGCCTTCGGCGGGGGCATGATCTGGTTCGGCTCCTCGCTCGCCGACAAAACGGCCGGCAATGTGGTGCCGAGTCTCGGGATTTCGGGAGCATTCGACTTCATCCCGATCGTCGGCGGCGGCGTCCTCATCGTCCTTTTCTCGGCTGAACGGGTGCTACGGCGGATGGCAGGCCTGCCGACCGCGCGCTTCGGCGACGCACCGCTGGAGGAATAATCATGGAACTCTGGGTTCTTTTCGGCACCTTCGTCTTTCTGCTGCTCATCGGCACGCCGGTCGCCTTCTGCCTCGGCATTTCGAGCTTTGCGACCGTCCTCTACCTCGGACTGCCGCCGGTGGTCGTCTTCCAGCGTCTCAATTCCGGCGTCTCCGTCTTCGCGCTGATGGCAATCCCGTTCTTCATCTATGCCGGCGACCTGATGGTGCGCGGCGACATCGCCCGCCGACTCGTTGCGCTGGCCGGCGGGCTGGTCGGGCACCTGCGCGGCGGCCTCGGGCAGGTCAATGTACTGGCCTCGGTCATGTTCGGCGGCGTATCCGGCTCGGCTGCGGCGGATGCTTCCGCCGTCGGCGGCCTGATGGTGCCGCAGATGAAGGCGCGTGGCTACGACGTGGACTACGCCGTCAACGTGACGGTCGTCGGCTCGATCATCGCCCTGATGATCCCGCCGTCGCACAACATGATCATTTATTCGATCTCGGCCGGCGGACGCATCTCGATTGCCGACCTCTTCACCGCCGGCATCATCCCCGGTCTGCTGCTTGCAGTATCGCTGATGATCGCCGCCTGGCTCGTCGCGAGACGCCGCGGCTATCCGACCGAGCCATTCCCCGGCTTTCGCGCGCTCGGCGGCCTTCTCGCCTCGGCGGTGCCCGGCCTCATTCTTGTCGCGATCATCTTCGGCGGCGTCCGCTCCGGCATCTTCACCGCCTCGGAATCCTCCAACATCGCCGTGGTCTACGCCCTTCTGGTGACGCTGCTCGTTTATCGCACCCTGAGCTGGAGCGACTTCCTCGAGGCGACCTTCGCAGCGGTCCGCACCACCGCCATGGTGCTGATGGTCATCGGCTGTGCCGCGTCCTTCGGTTGGCTACTCGCATACCTGCGGGTTCCGGCATCCATGGTCGCCCTGCTGCAGGGCGTCTCCGACAACCCGCTCATCATCCTGTTGCTGCTGAACGTC
Source organism: Ciceribacter azotifigens (assembly GCF_048159625.1). Lineage (NCBI taxonomy): Bacteria > Pseudomonadati > Pseudomonadota > Alphaproteobacteria > Hyphomicrobiales > Rhizobiaceae > Ciceribacter > Ciceribacter azotifigens. Next base: position 5,846 of record NZ_JBLQTA010000015.1, read on the forward strand.
GTCTTGCTGATCCTCGGCACCTTCATGGACATGTCGCCGCTGATCGTCATCACGACACCGATTTTCCTGCCGGTCGCCACCGCCTTCGGCATCGATCCGGTGCATTTCGGCGTCATCCTCGTCCTGAACCTCGGTATCGGGCTTTGCACGCCACCGGTGGGGGCCGTCCTCTTTGTCGGCTGCGCGGTCGGCCGAATACCGATATCGCAGGCGATGAAGACGATCTGGCCCTTCTACGGCGCCGCCTTCGCGACGCTGATGCTCGTGAGCTACATTCCGGCTCTGTCGCTGTGGCTTCCCTCAGTCTTCAAATAGGATTTGCATGCCCTTCGACCGCATCAAAGTGTTTCCAGAGGTCACCCTCGACAATGGCGTCGTCCGCCATGTTCTCGCCGACAGCCCCGACCTCATGGTGGTGGAATTCCGCTTTCCGGAAGGTGGCGTCGGCGCCCTGCACCACCATCCGCACGTACAATCGACCTACGTGAAATCTGGCCGTTTCGCCTTCACGGTCGGCGAGGAAACCTTCGAAATCGGACCGGGCGACAGCTTCGTCATCCCCGCGAACGCCGTCCATGGCTGCAAGGCACTGGAGACCGGTACCCTCATCGACACGTTCACACCGCGCCGCGACGATTTTCTATGACCGATATGAAGAAGGAGTGAGCCATGCTCAGCGTTGAAATCCGCCACGCCATCGACCCGCAGACCGCGAGGACCTTCGACACCACGGCGCTGCGGAAGAACTTTCATGTCGGCGACATCTTCAGGCCGGGCGAGATCAGGCTGATCTACACGCACTACGACCGCATGATCGTCGGTGGCGCGGTTCCGGCAGGCGGAAGCCTCGTCCTCGACGAGGTGAAGCCATGCGGCACCGCCTCGATCCTCGATCGTCGTGAGATGGTGGTCGTCAACATCGGCGGCGAAGGCACGGTCCTCGCCGACGGCGAATATGTGATGGCGAAGGGCGACATGCTCTATCTCGGCATGGGTTCGGGCCCCGTCACCTTTTCCGGCGACGGTCGCTTCTACATCCTCTCGGCACCCGCCCATCACACCTATCCGTCGCGCCTCATCCGTATCGACGAAGCGGCGAACATGTCGCTCGGCGCGCAGGAGACCTCCAACGAGCGCACCATCTACCAGTTCGTGCATCCGGACGTGATGACCTCCTGCCAGCTCGTCGTCGGCATGACCAAGCTTGCCAGGGGCTCCGTCTGGAATACGATGCCGGCCCATGTCCACGACCGCCGCATGGAGGCTTATCTTTACTTCGATCTTGCCGAAAACCAGCGTGTCTTTCATATGATGGGCGAGCCGGACGAAACCCGCCACATAGTGCTGAAGAACGAGGAAGGCGCAATCTCGCCGCCGTGGTCGATCCACAGTGGTGCGGGAACCGGCGCCTATACCTTCATCTGGGCGATGGCCGGCGACAATGTCGACTACAAGGACGTCGAGATGGTCTCGATGGAGACGCTGAAGTGAACGCACTCTTTTCGCTGGCGAGAAAGCGCGCCCTCGTCACCGGGGCCAATACCGGCATCGGCCAGGCGATCGCCCGCTCACTCGCCGAAGCCGGCGCCGATGTCGTCTGTGCCGGCCGGTCCGCCGTCACCGAGACGATCGATCTCATCACCAGCACAGGCGGCAAGGCCGAAGGCCTCGCGCTCGACCTTTCCGACCCGATTGCCGCAGCGACTGCCATCGAGAACCTCGCGGCTCCGGTCGACATCCTCGTCAACAATGCCGGCATCATCCGCCGCGCCGATGCCGTCGATTTTTCCGAGGCCGACTGGGACGAGGTGATGGACGTGAACCTGAAGGCCGTCTTCTTCCTGAGCCAGGCCTTCGCGCGCTCGGTCCTTGCCCGTGGCGCCAGCGGGCGGATCATCAACATCGCCTCCATGCTCTCCTTCCAGGGCGGCATTCGCGTTGCCTCCTACACCGCGTCGAAGAGCGGCGTGGCGGGACTCACCAAGCTGCTCGCCAACGAATGGGCGGCGAAGGGGATCAACGTCAACGCCATCGCCCCCGGTTACATCGCGACCAACAACACCGAGGCGCTACGCGCCGACCCGGACCGCAGCAAGGCGATCCTCGACCGCATTCCGGCCGGGCGCTGGGGCGATCCCGAAGACATCGGCGGTGCGGCCGTCTTTCTCGCCTCGCCGGCCGCAAAATACATCCATGGTGCAATCCTCAACGTCGACGGAGGCTGGCTTGCCCGCTGATCTTCCCCGTCTCCACCGGCCGGACGGCAAGCGCCCACAGCCCGGTATCGTCCATCTCGGCCTCGGCGCCTTCTTCCGGGCCCATGGTGCCGTCTACATTTCCCAGGCCATGGAGAGATCCGGCGGCGACTGGGGCATCATCGGCGTCAGCCTGGTGCGGCCCGACCAGCGGGACCTGCTGGCGCCACAGGACTATGCCTACACCGCCCTCGAACTCGGACCCGAGGGCGAAACGCCGCGCGTCATCACCGCCGTCGACCACGTGCTGGTCGCCCGGGAGAACCCGCAGGCGGTGCTCGAGGCGATGAGCGATCCGGCAATCCGTATCATCACGCTGACGGTCACCGAAAAGGGATACTGCCACGAACCCTCGACGGGCCGGCTCAACCGCCAGCACCCCGACATCGTCCATGATCTTGCGCATCCGGACGCGCCGCTTTCGGCGGTCGGTTATCTGGTGCGGGCGCTGGAGCGTCGGCGAAACGCCGGCCTGCGCCCCTTCACCGTGCTCTGCTGCGACAACCTTCCGGAAAACGGCAAGGTGGTGAAGGGTGTCGTTATCGAGTGTGCGGGGCTCATCGATCCGGCCCTTGCCGACTGGATCTCCGCCGAAGGCGCGTTCCCCTCGACGATGGTGGACCGGATCGTGCCGGCGACCAAGCCGGAAGACATCGAACGGCTGGCGGCGATGACCGGCGTCCTCGACCTTTCGCCGGTCATGCACGAGCCGTTCCGCCAGTGGGTGGTCGAGGACCGCTTCGTCGACGGCGCGCGTCCCGATCTCGGCGCGGTCGGCGTGCAGTTGGTCGGCGATGTGACGCCGTTCGAGCACATGAAGCTGCGCTGCCTCAACGGCACCCACTCTTCCCTCGCCTATCTCGGCTATCTCGCCGGACACGAGACGATCAGCGACACGGTGGCCGATCCCTCCTTCGCAAGGTTCTGCAAGGAGCTCTGGCGCGAGGAGATCGTGCCCGGACTCCGGCCACCGGAAGGTGTCGACCTCTCCGCCTATACCGACGCGCTCTTCGAGCGGTATTCGAACCCGGCGATCCGCCACCGGACATGGCAGATCGCCATGGACGGTTCGCAAAAACTGCCGCAGCGCATCCTCTCGACCGTCGCCGAGAACCTGACGGCCGGACGGCCGTTCGCCGGTCTGGCGCTTGCGGTCGCCGCGTGGATGCGCTACGTCGGCGGCGTCGACGAAAAGGGAAATCCGATCGACGTGCGCGACCCGCTCGCCGCACGACTGAAGAGCCTGAGCGACGCTGCGACCGGCGCGGACGACAAGGTCGCGGCACTCCTCGGGGTCACTGAGATCTTCCCTCCGGCGCTTGCCGGAAACGAGGGTTTTCACGCGGCGCTTGCCAAGGCCTATGCCGGCTTGCTTGAAAAGGGAGCCGCACGCATGGTGGAGGAGGTCGGCACATGATCGAGAGCTGGCGCTGGTACGGACCGTTCGATGCGATCACGCTGCCCGAAATTGCGCAGACCGGCGCGACCGGCATCGTCACCGCCCTCTACGAAGTTCCCTATGGCGAGGTCTGGCCGGAAGAGATGATCCGCGACCGTCAGGACGAGATCAGCGCGGACCGCAACCTCGGCCTCTACTGGAACGTCGTGGAGAGCCTGCCCGTCCACGAGGACATCAAACGCGGCGAAGGCGATCTCGAACGGCTCTTTGCCAACTACCGGCAATCGCTGCGCAATCTCGCTGCCTGCGGCATCTCGACCGTTTGCTACAATTTCATGCCGCTTCTCGACTGGACACGAACCCAGCTCGACGCGCCGGCACCGCGCGGCGGAACCGCCCTGCGCTTCTCGCAGCCGCATATGGCCGCCTTCGAGATCTTCATGCTCGAACGCGAAGGCGCGGAAGCTGACTACAGCGAGGAGGTTCGCGAGGCTGCCAGGGAATGGTACGAAACCTCGAGCGAGGGCCTGCGCCAGAACCTCCTGAACTCCATCATGGCCGGGCTGCCGGGCGCCTTCGACCGCTATGACGTCGCCGGCCTGAGGGAAAAGCTGAAACAGTACAAGGGAATCGGCCGCGACGAACTGAGGGCCAACTACGCTCGCTTCCTCGCCGAGGTGGTGCCGGCGGCCGAGGAATTCGGCGTTCGCCTCTGCGTCCACCCGGACGATCCGCCCCGCAATATTCTCGGCCTGCCACGCATCGTCTCGACCGGCGACGACATCGAATGGATTCTCGCCAGTCAGGACAGCCCCTCGAACGGGCTCACCCTCTGTTCGGGTTCGCTCGGCGCCAATCCCGCGAACGACGTTCCGGCCATCGCCCGCCGCTTCGCACCGCGCATTCATTTCGCACACCTGCGCAACGTCGCCAAGGAATCGGACGGCTCGTTCCAGGAGGCCGCCCATCTCGGCGGCGATACCGACATGGTCGCGCTCATTGCCGCGCTGGTCGCCGAGGAACGGCGCCGGCGGGAGGAGGGCCGCGTCGCCGTCTCCATCCCCTACCGCCCCGACCACGGCCAGGAGCTACTGGACGATGTCGGCCGCGGCACCCACCCGGGCTATCCGCTGATCGGTCGGATGCGCGGCCTTGCAGAACTCCGGGGCATCGTAAAAGCCCTCCAGCATGAAAGTGTTTCCTATGACTGAACCCACCGGTACCCTTCTCCTGCACGCCGACGACAACGTCGCGATCCTCACCGACCCGGTGGCGGCAGGCAGCCGGCCGCTCGGCTTCGGCGAGCAGCTGAAGACGCCGGTCGCCCGCGGCCACAAGATCGCTCGCGTCGCCATCCCGGAAGGCCAGCATATCTATAAGTTCGGCCAGATCATCGGCTTCGCCAGCCAGCCGATCGCCGCCGGCGAGCACGTCCACACCCACAACTGCGCCTTCGGCGAGCACGACCGCGACTACCGCATCGGCGCCGACCTTGAAAAGGCGAAGGCGGCGATCCCGGCCATCGAGCCCGCGCATTTCATGGGCTACCGGCGCGCCAACGGTCAGGCCGGCACCCGCAACTTCATCGCCATCTGCGCAACGGTGAACTGTTCCGCCACAGTGATCCGGCGGGCCGCCGACGAGGTGAACCGCTCCGGCATCCTCGATCGCTACCCGAACGTCGACGGCGTCGCCGCCTTCGCCCACGGCACGGGCTGCGCGATCTCGGTCACCGGCCCCGGCTTCGACAATCTCCAGCGTGTGCTCTGGGGCTACGCGACCCACCCGAACGTCGCGGCCGCCGTCTTCGTCGGTCTCGGTTGCGAGACCATGCAGATTGCCCGCATGCGTGCGCTTTACGGCGATCACGACGACAGCCGCTTCTTCTCGCTGACGATCCAGGAAACGGGTGGCACGACACAGACTGTCCGCCGCATCGTCGATCACATCCACGAGATCCTGCCCATCGTCAACGAGACCAAACGTGAGCCGATCCCGGCTTCTGAACTGAAGCTCGCCCTGCAATGCGGCGGCTCCGACGGCTTTTCCGGCATCACCGCCAATCCGGCGCTCGGTGTCGCAAGCGACCTGCTGGTTGGCCTCGGCGGCACGGTTGTGCTTTCCGAAACGCCGGAAATCTATGGCGCCGAACAACTCCTGCTGCGCCGCGCCGCCTCGAAGGAGGTCGCCGACAAGCTCATCGAGCGCATCACCTGGTGGGAGAACTACTGTCGGATCAATGACGGTTCGATGGACAACAATCCGAGCCCGGGCAACAAGCTCGGCGGCCTGACGACCATCCTCGAAAAGTCGCTCGGTGCCGCCGCCAAGGCCGGCAGCACGCCGATGACGGACGTCCTTCTCTACGGCGAGAAGATCACCGGCCCCGGCTTCGTCTTCATGGATACGCCCGGCTACGACCCGGTCTCGGCGACGGGACAGATCGCCGGCGGTGCCCAGCTCGTCTGCTTCACCACCGGACGCGGCTCCGCATTTGGCTCAAAGCCCGCGCCGACGATCAAGCTCTCGACGAGCAGCCGCCTCTACAACGAGATGCGCGACGACATGGACATCAACTGCGGCGATATCATCACCGAGGGCGTTTCTCTCGACGCGAAGGGCCGCGAGATCCTCGACCATGTGCTGGCGACCGCGTCCGGACAGAAGACCAAGTCCGAAGCACTCGGACTCGGCGACAACGAGTTCGTACCCTGGCAGGTCGGCGCGATCATGTGACACGGCCTCGGCGGGGCATTCCCTGAAAAGCAAAACCGGAGCAGGTCGCCCTGCTCCGGTTCTTTTTTGGGGTCGCCGCTGACGATCAGCGGATCATCGGCAGCAGGCTGTCGATCGACTTCTTGGCGTCGCCGTAGAACATCCGCGTGTTCTCCTTGTAGAAGAGCGGGTTCTCGATGCCCGAATAGCCCGTGCCCTGGCCGCGCTTCGAGACGAAGACCTGCTTCGCCTTCCAGACTTCCAGCACCGGCATGCCGGCGATCGGCGAGTTCGGGTCTTCCTGTGCGGCCGGATTGACGATGTCGTTCGAGCCGATGACGATCGCGACGTCCGTGTTCGGGAAGTCCTCGTTGATCTCGTCCATCTCGAGCACGATGTCGTACGGCACCTTCGCTTCAGCGAGCAGCACGTTCATGTGGCCCGGAAGACGGCCCGCCACCGGATGGATGGCGAAGCGTACTTCCTTGCCGGCGGCGCGCAGCTTGCGGGTGAGTTCGGAAACGGACTGCTGCGCCTGCGCCACCGCCATGCCGTAGCCCGGCACGATGATGACCGAGTCCGCATCGTTGAGTGCGTTCGCGACCCCTTCGGCATCGATCGCGATCTGTTCCCCGGTCACTTCCATCTGCGGCCCGGTCGTGGTGCCGAAGCCCCCGAGGATGACTGAAATGAAGGAGCGGTTCATCGCCTTGCACATGATGTAGGAGAGGATCGCACCCGACGAACCGACGAGCGCGCCGACGACGATCAGCAGGTCGTTCGACAGCGAGAAGCCGATCGCGGCCGCCGCCCAGCCCGAATAGCTGTTCAGCATCGACACGACCACCGGCATGTCGGCGCCGCCGATGCCCATGATCAGGTGATAACCGATGAAGAAGGCGAGCAGCGTCATCAGGACGATCGTCCATGCGCCGGAGCCGCCGACATACATGAACAGCAGGGAGAGCGAGATCAGCGCCGCACCGGCGTTCAGGACGTGACCGCCGGGCAGCTTCTTCGCCTTGCCGTCGATGCGGCCGGCGAGCTTGCCGAACGCCACCACGGACCCGGTAAAGGTGACCGCCCCGATGAACACGCCGAGGAACACCTCGACCTTGAGGATGACCTGCTCGACCGCCGTCTTGTGCGCGAGCACCGCGGCAAAGCCTTCGAGCGACGCCCGGCTTGCCTCGTCCATCGCGAGCACGCGGCCGAGTTCGATATGGGCGTTGAAGCCGATGAACACCGCTGCGAGACCGACCAGCGAATGCATGGCCGCGACGAGCTGCGGCATTTCCGTCATCTGGACGCGCTTGGCGACCACCCAGCCGATCGCTCCGCCGGCGCCGATCATGATGGCGGAGAGGAGCCAGTTGCCCTTGCCGGGGCCATAAAGCGTCGCCGCGACGGCGAGCCCCATGCCGACGATGCCGTACCAGACGGCGCGCTTGGCGCTCTCCTGGCCCGAAAGCCCGCCGAGCGAAAGGATGAAGAGAACAGCCGCGACCACGTAGGCGGCAGTGGTAAATCCGTATTCCATCGTGCCTCTCCCGCCTTACGACTTCTGGAACATGGCGAGCATGCGCCGGGTGACCATGAAGCCACCGAAGATGTTGATCCCGGCCATGAACACCGAGAGCGCACCGAGCACGATCACGAGGAAATTGCCGGAGCCGATCTGCATCAGCGCCCCGAGGATGATGATCGACGAGATCGCGTTGGTGACCGCCATCAGCGGGGTATGCAGCGAGTGCGAGACGTTCCAGATGACCTGGAAGCCGACGAAGCACGAAAGAACGAAGACGATGAAGTGGCTCATGAAGCTCGCCGGCGCGTAGAGGCCGGCAAGCAGGATCAGCGCACCGCCGCCGGCGAGCATCGCCACCTGGTTGCGGGTCTGTGCCTTGAAGGCGGCGACCTCCTGCGCGCGCCTCTCTTCGGGCGTCAGTTCCTTGGGCTTTTCCTTCGGCTTCTGCGCCGCGATCGCCTGGATCTTCGGCGGCGGCGGCGGATAGGTGATCTCGCCCTCATACGTCACCGTCGCCCCACGGATGACGTCGTCTTCCATGTTGTGGACGAGCTTGCCGTCCTTGCCGGGCGTCAGGTCCGTCATCATGTGACGGACGTTGGTCGAATAGAGCGTCGATGCCTGGGCCGCCATGCGGCTCGGGAAGTCCGTGTAGCCGATGACGATCACGCCGTTGTCCGACACGATGCGCTGGTCGGCGACCGTCAGGTCGCAATTGCCGCCGCGCTCGGCCGCGAGGTCGACGACCACCGAACCCGGCTTCATCGCCGCCACCATGTCGGCAAGCCAGAGCTTCGGCGCGTCGCGGCCGGGGATCAGCGCCGTCGTGATGACGATGTCGATCTCAGGAGCGATCTCGCGGAACTTCTTGAGCTGGGCTTCGCGGAACTCCGGCGACGACGGGGCGGCATACCCGCCGGTCGCCGCACCATCCTGCTGCTGGTCGGCGAAGTCCAGGAAGACGAACTCGGCGCCCATCGATTCGATCTGTTCGGCCACTTCCGGGCGAACGTCGAAGGCGTAGGTGATGGCACCGAGCGAGACGCTGGTGCCGACGGCGGCAAGGCCGGCGACGCCCGCGCCGATGACCAGCACCTTGGCCGGCGGGATCTTGCCGGCAGCCGTCACCTGACCGGTGAAGAAGCGGCCGAAATTGTTGCCGGCCTCGATCACCGCGCGGTAGCCCGCGATATTGGCCATCGAGGAGAGCGCATCCATCTTCTGGGCGCGGCTGATGCGCGGCACCATGTCCATCGCGATGACGTTGGCGCCCTTGTCCTTGCAGAGATCGAGCAGCGCCTTGTTCTGCGCCGGATAGAAGAAGGAAATCAGTGTCTTGCCGGCGCCGAGGCGCTCGGCCTCCACCGTCTCCGGCGGGCGCACCTTGGCGATCACGTCGGCCGCCGCATAGAGCGCCTCGGCGCTGTCGACGACATCGACGCCGGCGGCACGATAGGCGTCGTCGGAGAAGCCGGCGGCCTTGCCGGCGCCGCTTTCGATGATGCATTCATAACCCAGTTTGCGGAGTTGCGTCGCGCTGTCCGGCGTCATCGCCACGCGCGCTTCCCCCTCGAACACTTCCTTTGGCGAACCTATCTTCAAGCCAGTCTCCCCTTCGCGTCCCAGAAATCCCGTCCTGATTTCGTGATGAGACACGATCAGAACCGGACCGTTCTGTCCAGATGATTGCAGCCTTTTTCCGACCTGCCGGCGCACCATCCTGCAGCAATGCACCGATCTTCGGCTTAGCGAAGAAATGGCCGGCCCGAAAGGCCGTTCAGTGTCCAATCCGTCCACTGGATGCGAAATTTGCGCCGATCCGTGCGCTGGAACAAATTCGCCGACCGGCCATTTATTCCGCAATCGAGGAAGGAGACCCATCGTGCTGAAATGGATTTTGATATTCCTGCTGATTGCCGCCGTCGCGAGCCTGCTCGGGTTCCGCGGTGTGGCCGGTGCATCCGCGACCGTCGCACGGATCCTGATCTTCATCGTTCTGGTGGTGCTGATCATCGCCTTCTTCACCGGCATCATCATCGTCGCCTGACGGGCCGAAGAGCGACCACCCGAAGACGCCCCCCGAAGTCCACGGACTTCGGGGTTTTTCGCTTCGCTATTCGAGAGCCCCTCGACGCTCTCTGACGCTTCCCGCGTCGAACCGCCATGGGAAAAGGCTTGGTACCAGTCAGGTGGGTTGCGTAGAGTTCCGGATATGAAAAACGCCGCAGCGCACGATGGCGCGCCGCGGCGATCTCCCATTCCGTAAATCCTCTAGCTTGCGAAGGCCCGTTTGATCACGGCGGCGTCGTTGGCATCCGGCCCGTAGTCGGCCTCGCCCGTCACGCCGAGGATTTCCTGCAGCTTGTTGCGGGCGCGGTTTATGCGGCTCTTGATCGTGCCGACGGCACAGCCGCAGATGTCGGCGGCCTCCTCGTAGGCGAAGCCGGAGGCGCCGACGAGAATGATCGCCTCACGCTGGTCGGGCGGCAGTTGCTCGAGCGCCTTGCGGAAGTCCTGGAGATCGAGCGAACCATACTGCTGCGGATGCGTGGCGAGCTGCGAGGTGAAGACACCGTCGGTATCGGCCACCTCGCGTCCGCGCTTGCGCATCTGCGAATAGAATTCGTTGCGGAGAATGGTGAAGAGCCAGGCCTTCATGTTGGTACCGGGCTCGAAGTGATCCTGCTTCGCCCAGGCCTTGACGATCGTGTCCTGCACGAGGTCGTCGGCGAGGTGATGACGCCCCGTCAGCGACACGGCGAACGCCCTGAGGTTCGGGAGTGCGGCAAGCATGTCCCGCTTGAAACCGGTCTCTTCCGCGGATCTTTCTCGGTCCATCACGCATTGTCTCCCGTGACGCGCTGCTCCGCAGCATTCTTTTCCGCAGCATCGAGCCTTTCAAGAAGCTCGAGGAACTTGTCCGGTATACCCTCATCCTGCACGGATTGATAGAACTGGCGCAATCTTGAGATGATCCCCTGGTACGGGGGTGCGGCCGGCTCGCCACCGGCGCCAATATAGGCTCTGTCGGTAAATCTCGTCATTCCGTTCCCACGTGGTTGTGGAGGTGCTGCGAGGAAACGGCCGAAACTCGCCAAGGTTCCGGTCGCGCCGGGACTTTTTGGCGCCGCGGAACATTTGGCATGACGGGACGTTCTTGCGTGGTGCATACAAGGAGAAAAGCCATGCTTTACTATGCTCTTCTTTTCCTCGTCGTCGCATTGATCGCCGGCGTACTCGGTTTCGGGGGCATTGCCGGCGCGTCGGCCGGTATCGCGAAGATCCTCTTCTTTGTCTTTGTCGTGCTGTTCCTCATCTCGCTCGTCAGCCGCTTCTTCCGTAGCGCCTGACATGCGTGCGCATCTCTGAAAGCCGGCGGCGGCCTCCACGGCCGCCGCCGGCAATTGCTGCCGACGAGCCATTCCGGCATCGATGACAAACCCGGAGAGGGACATCACGGCTCGGCCATTTCCGTCTGCTCAGTAGCGTTCGTAGGGAATCGGCACAGACTGCTCGGCGACCGCCGCGAGTACCGGAACATCCAGCTTCGGCGCCGCATCGTCCAGCAGCACGGCGAGACGTTGTGGCTCTATCCGCTGACGGATCGGAGCGCGGCCGGCCAGAAGGTCCGCCTGGACCGGAATGCAGTCGGCGTAGATGACCGGTGTGAGGCGGCGTGCCTTTTTCAACTCTTGCGGAAGCGCGGCCATGCAGCTCGCACGACTGCCGAAGGAAGCGACCGCGACCGGCTCCTTCATGCAATGCCCTTCGTCGGGGTGACAGGCGACAAGAACCAAAAGCGCGGCAAGTGTGCTCATTCCCGGCCTCCATTGAGCACACGAAACGCAGACCGCGTCGGAAAGTTCCACCGCGACGCACAAATTTCAGGGCAACTCTAAGCTTCGACATCGAGCGGGAATGTGAGCTCGTAATAGACAGAGCCCGGCCGCACCTCATGCACCGCGCTACCGTTCACCGAGGCCGGCACGACTCTCTCCAGGACGGTGCTGCCGAAACGCGCGGAGCGGGCGGGAGCCTCGCCGTCGGTCGGCGCGAGCGGCTCGGTCCATGTAATGCGCACCGCCTCCCTGCCGTCCTCGCGGACGCGCTCGCACGAGACTTCGATCCGCTGACGTCTCGCCACAAAATCACCGTGGCTGACGGCGTTGACCGTGAGTTCATGCAGGGCGAGGCCGACATGCAATGACGCGTTCGGCGTCAAAAGGAGGTTTTCTCCGGTCACATGGATGAGGTCGGCGGCACCGTCCTGCACGTATTTCTCGATCTGCTGTTGCAACAGGTCGCGGAAGTAGGCCCCGCTCCAGCTCGAATCCGTGATGAGGTCCTGCGACTGCGACAGGGCGTGCAGGCGGCCACGGAACTTGCCGAGAAAGGTATTGAGAGAGCCCGAATAGCGGGCTGTCTGGGAGGCGATGCTCTGAATGATGGCCAGCAGGTTCTTCGACCGGTGGCTCACTTCGCGCAGCAGCGCGCGCAGGAGCCGCTCCCGCCGGCGATCCTCCGTCCGATCGATGACGACCGTCATCAGGTTGTTCTGGCCGTTCGCCATAGTGATCATACGGCAACGGAATTCGAAGAAGGTGTCGTCGCCCGCGTCGATCTCCATCTCCGCATGGTCTCCCGGCTGCTGGAGCTGCGCCTTCATGTCTTCAAGCCGGCGGCCGATGTCCTCGCCGAACAGGCCCCGGTCTGTCGGCGGCTCGCTCCCTGCCAGTCTGAAGCGCATTGGCAAGGTGGTTATGCAAGAATATTTGCCCTCGGCATCCTGCAAAATCAGCGTCGCGCCGATATCCATCAGGCCGGTGATGAAGAATTCGCGCAGGTACTCGTCACCGCGCTGGGGCTCGTACCAAGTCAGTCTGTGAACCACCGTGCAACTCCGCGAAACACGCCGGCGGTCCCGCGTATGCGGGACCTGCCCTCTTAGGTCGCTCGGTGGCTCGCACGGGCAGTCGCCTGCCCGGACTACGCCTTCTCCGCCACCTGTTCATTAAAGAAAAGAGCCTGACTGATCAGAGCCTTCACCATGTCCGGATTGAAGGGCTTCGTAACCAGGAAGGCGGGCTCCGGACGCTCACCCGTCAGGAGCCTCTCGGGAAAGGCGGTGATGAAGATCACCGGAATCGTGTCTGTCTTCAGGATGTCGTTGACCGCGTCGATACCCGAACTGCCGTCGGCGAGCTGTATGTCGGCGAGGACCATTTTCGGGTTCGTGCGCCGGAAGAGCTCGACAGCCTCGGCGTGGGTGCGTGCCGTGCCAGTCACCCGGTGACCGAGGTCCTCGACCATCTGTTCGATATCGAGCGCGATCAGCGGTTCGTCCTCGATAATCATGATCTCGGTCGCCACTTGCCGCGAGATTTCCTCGGAGGCCTTGCTCACCAGCGCATCCAACTCGGCGTCGTCTACGCCGAGAACGTCTGCGGCCTGTTCGCGCGAAAAACCTTCGACGGTCGTCAGCAGAAAGGCGTGGCGCGCCCGGGTCGGGACGGCCGCAAGGTTGGCGGCAGCGCGTCGTTCCCAGGCGAAGGGCGAGGAGATCGGAGGGATCTCGATCGAGGTCGTGTCGAACAGCGCAACAAAAAGCTTGTATAGCGACACGCGGTCGTCACCACTTTCGGGGAACATCGAAATATCGGCGATCAGCGCTTCCAGCACGGCCGCCACATAGGCGTCACCGGACGTCTGCGAGCCTGTCACGGCTCGGGCATAACGCCGAAGATAGGGAAGATGGGCAGCTACGCGGGCAGTCAGGGACATTCAGCTTCTCCAATCGGGCGCATTCAGCGCTGGTTCGCGGACTGATGGACGGGGTCGAAGTGTCGGCTGAAGTGGCCGGAACGGGGTGGAAGGGCACGTGGGGCGGGTCGTCTGTTCAGCCCAGTACGGGAAATCGGCGAACGGCCTTCGTCGACAGCGCCGCGATCCTGCCACCCGCCGGCGGACGACGAACGCACGCCAATCGACGATCGCGTTGAGCTCGGCACTTCGGCTGTGGCCCACCTGAGGGGCCGGGCGTGATGAGCCCTGGTCAGTTTCATCAGTAGAACTCGTAAATGCAGACTTCCGCGACAACGGCCGATGGACCAAAAAAGTTCCGACGCCCCGGAACTTTTTTTATGCTAGTACAGTTCTTGGGGAATTCCTAATATTGTAAGGGGGTGAGTGGGGTTCATGGCACCTGAGAAGATGAAGGACCGCAAAGCGAGACCGAAGCGGTCCGATGCAGGAAGGGACCTTTCAAACACCCTCATCGCGTCAAAGTTGCGCGGATACTACGATAGTATCGTCGAAGAAGGCACGCCGAAGCATTTCTTGGATTTGCTCGAACGGCTCGATGCCGCCGAGCGCAACAGCACCAAAAAGTAGCGCCCCTTTCCGGCTATCCTCCGGCGCGTCTTGTCAGATCTTCCGACCTACTCCGCCGACTTTTGCCAGCGCGTAGACAAGACACCCGATCATTGCCGTGGTGGCAATCGGACTTTCCCGCATCATCAGCGGAACCTCGGCCATCAGCCCCGTGGTGAGCGGGTCACCCGCCGCCGCGGCCATTTGCTGGCGCATCAAGGCCTCCTTGCGGGCCTGATGGTTGAGGACCATCATCACAGCAATGACCACCAGCGCCAGGGCGATTGCGGTCAGCGCCACGGACAGTGCCGCCATGACCGGCCCCGCCGTCTCCGCGACGTAGAGTGCGAGCGCCACGACGAGCGCGACATAGGCGGTCACGAACAGCACGATCAGCAGCATTGCCGCCACCGTATTGCGCTTGACACCTTCCACCACCGGGCGCGCGTGCCGCAGCGCGAGACTGGCCAGGACTTCTGCAATGAGGTTCATGGGTCAGCGCCGTGTCAGCAGCGCGGCGAGGAACCCGATGCCGACGGCGATCCCGACCGCCTGCAAGGGATTGTTGCGGATGCGGGTCTCGAGGTCCTGCTCGGCCGAACGAAGGCCGTCGCGCGCAGACTGGTAGGCCGCCGCCGAGGCACCCGCCATTTCCGCGCCCATTTCGGTCGCACGCGCGCCGGCGTCCTGAAGCTTGGCGCTGCCGAGGGAGGTGATCGCCTGCGTCAGCGCTGCAATGTCGCGGCGCAGATTGTCGAGTTCGGCCTGAACGTCCTGAAGGTTCGCATCGGGGTTGCCGATGGCTTCTTCCTGCATCTTTTCGCCTGCCTTGCCAGTCATCGAGACTGCAGCCATGTCATGTCTCCTTCAACAATCGCCCTGCCGACAAACGCACGAGATGCAGGGCGGTTCCCGTTGCCGTTGTTGTACGCCTCGGCTCCGGCGGAGGCAATTGCAAAGCGGCGCCGGCCAGACCAGCGAACTCGACCAATGGTCTCAGATGCGCCCTCCCCGGTCGCCGGCAACGGAACTTCCCCTGCCTGCAGGCGTTGTTCACTCCGAGGCCGCAAGCCTCTTTGTCCAACCAACGAGAGGATGCTGACATGAACTGGAATCAGGTCGAAGGTAATTGGGAGCAGTTCAAGGGCAAGGCCCAGGCCCAGTGGGGCAAGCTCACCGGCGATGACCTCGACGTCATCAAGGGGAACCGCAAGCAGCTTGCCGGCAAGATCCAGGAAGCCTACGGCAAGACCCAGGAAGAAGCCGATCGCGAGATCGACGCCTGGCTGCACCGCCACTGACCATCTGCTTCCCCTGCCCCGAGGGCCCGGCACATCGTGCCGGGCCTTTCTCGTTTGCGGGTGGGACCGCCCGCGGGCGGCGCTATTGTCTGTCTGCGGAGCATCGGCTACGACCCTCACCACGACCGCGAAGCGTGAGGAATGTTCGTCCATGACCAGAATCGTCTTTCTCGACCGCGACACGCTCTCGCCGGAAACGACGCTTCGCGAACCTGAGTTTACGCATAACCTGGTGCTCTACCGTCGCAGCACCCCGGAAGAGGTCGCGGGCCGGATCGCCGATGCCGACATCGTCATCACCAACAAGGCGCCGATCCGCGCCGATGCGATCGCCGGCGCACCGAGGCTGAAGCTGATCGCGGTCGCGGCGACGGGCACGGATTGCGTCGATCTTTCCGCCTGCCGCAAGGCCGGCATCACCGTCTGCAACATCCGCGACTACGCGACGAACACGGTTCCCGAACATACCTTCGCGCTGATGCTGGCGCTGAGACGCAGCATCCTTCCCTATCGCCAGTCGGTGATCGACGGCCGCTGGCAGGAAGCACGGCAATTCTGCTTCTTCGATCACCCGATCTCCGATCTTTCCGGCTCGACGCTCGGGATCGTCGGCCACGGCGCGCTCGGCCGTTCCGTCGCCCGCATCGCCGAGGCCTTCGGCATGACGGTACTGGTCGCCGACCGCAAGGGCGCCGGCGTGCCGCCGACCGGGCGCACCGCCTTCGACGAGGTGATGCGCCGAAGCGACGTCATCACCCTGCATTGCCCCTTGAACGCAGAGACCCGCGGGATCATCGCCGCGCGCGAATTCGCGCTGATGGAGCGCAAGCCGATCCTTATCAACACCGGCCGTGGCGGCCTCGTCGACGAACAGGCGCTGGTGGACGCGCTTGACGCCGAACAGATCTCCGGCGCTGGCTTCGATGTCACCGATGGCGAGCCGCCGGCCCTCGACAGTCCAATGATGCGGATCGCCGGCCGGCCCAACGTCATCCTGACGCCGCACGTGGCCTGGGCGAGCTGGCAGGCCATCCAGGCGCTTGCCGACCAACTCGTAGAGAACATCGAGCTTTTCCAGCGAGGAACGCCACGCAACGTCGTCGGTTGAACGAAACCCGACCAAAGGCAGGGAGGCCATGCCCCCGGCCATATGCTATGAGCGGAGCGCCGCGGGTGGAGAACGGCGCAGAAGAGCCAGGACGAGGAGGAGCATTGAATGAAATTCTTTGATGTCGCCACAGCCGGTGAGGAAGTGTTGACCGGCCGGTCTGGCACGCTCGGGCTGATCAGCCTCAACCGACCGCGGATCATCAACAGCCTCTCGCTCGGCATGGTCCGCGCCATCGACGCCGCCCTCGACGACTTCGAGAAGGACCCGACGATTGCCGCCGTGATGGTGATGGGTGAAGGCGAGCGCGGCTTCTGTGCCGGCGGCGACATCAAGATGCTCTACGAAGGAGGCAAGGCGGGCAGCCCCGAGCCGGCGACCTTCTGGCGCGAGGAATATCGTCTCAACGCGCGGATCGGCTCCTACCCAAAGCCTTATGTCGTGCTGATCGAAGGCATCACCATGGGCGGCGGCGTCGGGCTTTCCGGCCATGCCAGTCACCGGATCGCCACTGAGACGGCACGCCTCGCCATGCCGGAGACGGGCATCGGCTTCTTCCCCGACGTCGGCGCGACCTGGCTGCTCTCGCAGGCTCCCGGCGAACTCGGCACCTATATGGGGCTCACCGGCGAGCCGGTCGGCGCCACCGATGCTATCGCCGCCGGCTTCGCCGACTGGCTGGTCGATACCTCGCAGGTTTCCGAAATCGCCGAGGCGCTCGCTTCACTTCCCGCCGCCGCCGGGCACAACGATGTCGCAGTCGTCATCGCCGAAACAGCGAGGCCGGCGACGGCGCTCGCCTTCGCCGAACACCGCAACCTGATCGACCGCTGCTTTGCCTTCGACACGATCGAGGAGATCCTTGAAGCACTCGCTGCCGAAGCAGGCGAGTTCGCGACGAAGGCACGCGCCACCATGCTGACGCGCTCGCCGACGAGCCTCAAGGTGACGCTGGCGCTCCTGCGCAAGGGCCGGTCGTCGCCCGATCTCGAAACCTGCCTCGAACGCGAATTCGCCGCCACCGACCAGATCCTGCGCACGCCCGATTTCTACGAAGGCATCCGCGCCGCCATCATCGACAAGGACCGCAATCCGAAATGGTCGCCGGGCACACTGGATGCCGTGGGCTCTGAGATCGTCGACGCCTTCTTCCGACCGCATCCAGAACCGCTGTTCGGGTGAACCTTCTCGGCGGGGCGGGCATTGCCCGCTCCGTCCTGCCTTGCGGCTGCGGCGGTGCCGGCCCCTTCTGTCAGTCGGGCAGCCGGACGATCATTTCCATCTCCATCTGCAGCTCAGGCCCGGCAAGGGCGGCAACCCCGATACCCGTGAGGCTCGGCTGCGCGCCATCGAAGAAGGCGGTGAGATACGCCATGGCCTCGCCGACACGCTCGGGCGTCAGATCGGTCATGTAGACGCGCACCATGACGATGTCCTGCGGCACCGCACCGATCGCATCGAGTGCCGCCTTGGCATTCGTGCAGACAAGCCGCGCCTGCTCGCCGAGGTCCACCGGCACCGGTCCGCCGCCCGCCTGCCAGGCGACCTGGCCGGAAATGAAGGCAAGCCTGCCCGGCTCCATGACGCTGATCTGCGAATAGCCGAGCGCGCCCGCATCGGGCAGGGCCGGCGGGTTCAAACGGTGAAGTGTTTGTGCCATGTCTCTTCCTTCCTGTCGTCGTTCCGCTTCCCGGCTTGAACTGCCGCGAAGCCCGGCTGCTATAGCCGGTTGATTGGCGAATGGGCGTCGACACAGAAACGAACGACCGGAGTGACTTGATGCTGCGTGCCAATCTGAACGACATCCAGGTGTTCATGGCGGTGGTCGACGCCGGCAGTTTCATCGCCGGCGGCAGGGCGATGGGTCTCTCGCGCTCGGCGGCGGGCAAGGCCGTCATACGCCTCGAGAAGCGGCTCGGCGCGCGTCTCCTCAATCGCACGACCCGCACGCTGAGTCTGACCGGCGAAGGCCGGGTTCTCTACGAACGCGGATTGCAGATCCTCGCCTCGATCGATGAAGCGGAGGCGAGCGTGGCGGGAAAGAGCGGGGTGCCACGCGGCGTGCTGAGATTGACCGTACCCGACGCCTATGGCCGGCATGTGCTTCTTCCGATCATCGGGAAGTATCTGAAGGTCTGGCCCGACGTTCAGGTCGAGATGAGCTTCACCGACCGGGTCGCCGACATCGTCGAGGAAGGCTTCGACCTGGCGGTTCGGATCGGCGTCACCACGTCGGATTCGCGCCTGGTCTCCCGCGTCGTCGCCCGCTGCCACGCTGTGCTCTGCGCTTCGCCCTCCTACATCGCCGAGCGGGGAGAGCCGGCAAATCTCGACGATCTCGCCTCCCATGACTGCCTCGTCTTCAGCAGCCACAACCAGCGCCAGGCCTGGCGCTTTCCGGGAGAACAGGGCGGATGGATCAAGGCGCAGGGACGCAGCCGGTTGCGGCTCGACAGCGGTGAAGCGCTGCTCGACGCCGCACGCGCCGGGCTCGGCATCGCCTTCCTTCCCGATTTCCTGATCGCCGAAGATCTGGCGGCCGGACGCCTGCGCCGGATCCTGTCCGAGCATGGTTCCGGCGATGTGCCGATCATCGCAATCTATCCCGACAAGCGCCTGCTCGAACCCCGGGTCAGGAGGTTCATCGATCTGATGGTGGAGGAGTTGGAGACGTGAGTTCGTGCCACCCACCGGAGGCTATGCCGTCGCCTCACGAAGACAGCGAGCCGACGGATGATTGCGAAATCACCCGTCCGGCGCCGGATCGCTAGCGCTGACGACGCGGGCGATGATCTCGTCCGCGGTCGCAGGGTCGAGATCACTCGATTTCGTAGGGAACCGCGTTTCTCAGGCGATGGTCGACGACGAGTTTGCGTTTGAGAGGTGGCACCGCCCGGCTGGTGCATTTCGTCCGCTCGCAGATGCGGCATGAGATGCCGATGGGATCGTAGGCGGCACGGTTGTTGAGGTCGAGGCCGTCGGCATAGACGAAGGCGTCGGCGTAGGAGATTTCGCAGCCGAGCGCCAGCGCGTAGCTCGGCTGTGAAGCCCGGAAGCCGACCGATCCCTTGTTCACCTGCGTGGCGAGGCAGAGATAGCGCACCCCGTCCGGGGTCTCGGCGAGCTGCCGGATGATCCGGCCGGGCATTTCGAAGGCCTGATGTGCGTTCCAGAGCGGACAGGCGGCGCCGAAACGGGCGAACTGCAGGCGGGCGGCACTGTGCCTCTTCGTAATGTTGCCGGCCCGGTCGATGCGGGCGAAGAAGATCGGCACGCCCTTCTGCCCCGGGCGCTGCAACGTCGACAGCCGATGACAGACCTGCTCGAGCGAGGCGCCGAACCGGGCCGCCAGCAGCTCGACGTCGTGGCGCAGATCCCGCGCCGCCTGCTGGAAGATGCGGTAGGGTAGCACCAGCGCACCGGCAAAATAGTTCTCGAGCCCGAGACGGCAGATCTCGACTGCCTCTTCGGTGCGGAAACCCGCCTGTTTCAGCACCTGCTCGATCTTCGGCGCGGCATGCATCTGGGCGATCTGCACAGCAAGCTGGAAATCGCGCGTGGGTGCCGCCGCGTAGCGGCTGATCGTCAGGATGCGGCTTGCGGGGTCGAAGCGCCTGATCGCCTCGTCACCGGCCTCGCCGCGCACGACGCGCACGCCGTAGCGCCGGTCGAGGCAGGTCGAAAGTGCGGCGTGGCTGTCCCCCTCCCCGAGCTTGAGCTCCGCGGCGAGGTTCTCCGCCTCGACGTCCAGCTCGTGGATATAGTTGTCGACAAAGTGGAAGAAGTCGCGCACCTCGTCATAGGAGGTCGTCTCGTTGGGCGTCGTACCACCGAAGCGGTCGTCATAACTCGCCAATTGCTCGCTGTTGCGCCGGTAGGCCTGATGGCAGTCAATCAGCGCATGGGCGATGCCGGGGGCGTTCTGCGTTACCAGCTTCAGCTCCTGCAGGCTCGGCGAATACTGCTCGAAGAGCGGATCCGACAACGCCTCGGTCAGCGCCGAGAGCAGCCGGTCGTTCTGCCCCGACGAAAGCTCGGCGATGTCGATGCCGAACTTTTCCGCCAAGGCCAGCAGGACGGCGGCCGAGATCGGCCGCTGATTGTTCTCGATCTGGTTGAGGTAGCTTGTCGAAATGCCGATCTTGTCGGCAAACTGGGCCTGTGTGGCATGGCTTGCCTGGCGCAGTTCGCGTACCTTACGGCCGATGAAGAGTTTTCCGATTGCCATTTTGCAATTTCGCATTTCGCTGTTTGCAAATTTATAAATCCGCAACTGCGCCTATTCAACCATTTTCTTTGCCGGATGCTATGTTTAAGGGCACTACTTGGATTGCAGGCCTTGAAGATCATCGGGAGGAAGCATGCGATTGATATTGGATCAGCTCGAGGCCCGGCGCGCCGAAGCCCACATGGGCGGCGGACAGCGGCGCATAGACGCCCAGCACGCCAAGGGCAAGCTGACGGCGCGCGAACGCATCGAGGTCCTTCTCGATGAAGGCTCCTTCGAAGAATACGACATGTACGTCACCCACCGCTGCACCGACTTCGGCATGCCGGAGCAGAAGATTGCCGGCGACGGCGTCGTCACCGGCTGGGGCACGATCAACGGCCGCCAGGTCTATGTCTTTTCCCAGGACTTTACCGTGCTCGGCGGCTCGCTGTCGGAGACCCACGCCCAGAAGATCTGCAAGATCATGGATATGGCCGTGAAGAACGGCGCACCCGTGATCGGCCTGAACGACTCCGGCGGCGCCCGCATCCAGGAAGGCGTCGCCTCGCTTGCCGGCTATGCCGACGTCTTCAAGCGCAATGTCGATGCCTCCGGCATCATTCCGCAGATTTCCGTCATCATGGGCCCCTGCGCCGGCGGCGCGGTCTATTCGCCGGCAATGACCGACTTCATCTTCATGGTCCGTGACTCCTCCTACATGTTCGTCACCGGCCCGGATGTCGTGAAGACCGTCACCAACGAGATCGTCACCGCCGAGGAACTCGGCGGCGCGCGCACGCACACGACCAAGTCTTCGGTCGCCGACGGTGCCTACGAGAACGACATCGAGGCGCTGGAACAGGTTCGCCTGCTCTTCGACTTCCTGCCCTTGAACAACCGCGAGAAGCCGCCGGTCCGGCCGTTCCACGACGATCCCGCCCGCGTCGAGATGCGCCTCGACACGCTGATCCCGGATTCGTCGAACAAGCCCTACGACATGAAGGAACTGATCTACGCGCTCGCCGACGAGGGCGATTTCTTCGAGATCCAGGAAGCCTTCGCCAAGAACATCGTCACCGGTTTCATCCGCATGGAAGGCCAGACGGTCGGCGTGGTTGCGAACCAGCCGATGGTGCTGGCCGGCTGCCTCGACATCGACTCGTCGCGCAAGGCCGCTCGCTTCGTCCGCTTCTGCGATGCCTTCTCGATCCCGATCCTGACGCTGGTCGACGTTCCCGGCTTCCTGCCCGGCACATCCCAGGAATATGGCGGCGTCATCAAGCACGGCGCCAAGCTCCTCTTCGCCTACAGTCAGGCGACCGTACCGATGGTGACGCTCATCACCCGCAAGGCCTATGGCGGCGCCTACGACGTCATGGCATCGAAGCATATCGGCGCCGACATCAACTATGCCTGGCCGACCGCCGAGATCGCCGTCATGGGTGCCAAGGGCGCGACCGAAATCCTCTACCGCTCCGAACTCGGTGACGCCGACAAGATCGCCGCCCGCACGAAGGAATACGAAGAGCGCTTCGCCAATCCCTTCGTCGCCGCCGAACGTGGCTTCATCGACGAGGTGATCATGCCGCACTCCTCCCGTCGCCGCATCGCCCGCGCCTTCGCCTCGCTTCGCAACAAGCAGGTGGAGACCCGCTGGAGGAAGCACGACACGATCCCGTTGTGAGGGGATAACGCCGATGGCCGACCTTCCCGAGATGACCAAGCACAAGGGGTTTCCGTCCGGAATGCCGGGAACGGGTGTACAGTTCACCATCCGCCGCGCCAACCCGAAGGGTGTGACCCCGCTGAAAGCCCTGCCGCGCAAGGCGAGGCCCGGCACCAAGGAGCACCGCATCGATGCGGCCTTCCTGCATGCCCTCTGGCATCATTTCGGGCCGGAACCGTTCGAGCGCGGCAACCTGGATGCCGCCCGGCTTAACCTTCTTTTCGGTCGCGAGGTCGTCGCGGCGGACAAGAATTTCGACCCGCTTTCCTACGAAGCCATGCTGATGATCGACGAGAGGGTCGCCCGGCAGAGCTTTCCGGAATCATTTGAAGACGTATTCGAGGTGTGACGGTGACAATCAAGAAACTGCTGATCGCCAACCGTGGTGAAATCGCCTGCCGCGTGATCAAGACGGCGAAGAAGATGGGCATCGCCACCGTCGCCGTCTATTCCGACGCCGACCGCGACGCGCTGCATGTGAAGATGGCCGACGAGGCGATCCATATCGGCCCGGCCCCGTCGAACCAGTCCTACATCGTCATCGAGAACATCCTCGAGGCGATCCGCAAGTCAGGCGCCGACGCTGTCCATCCTGGCTACGGCTTCCTCTCGGAAAACGCCGTCTTCGCCGATGCCCTGCAAAACGCCGGCATCACCTTCGTCGGCCCGCCGGTCGGCGCGATCCAGGCCATGGGAGACAAGATCACCTCCAAGAAGCTCGCGGCCGAAGCCGGCGTCTCGACTGTTCCGGGCCATATGGGCCTGATCGAGGATGCCGACGAGGCGGTAAAAATCTCCGACCAGATCGGCTATCCGGTGATGATCAAGGCATCCGCCGGCGGCGGCGGCAAGGGCATGCGCATCGCCTGGAACGCCGAAGAAGCCCGCGAAGGCTTCCAGTCGTCCCGCAACGAGGCGAAGAACTCCTTCGGTGATGACCGCATCTTCATCGAAAAATTTGTCACCGAGCCTCGCCACATCGAAATCCAGGTACTCGGCGACAAGCACGGCAACGTGCTCTATCTCGGCGAGCGCGAATGCTCGATCCAGCGGCGCAACCAGAAGGTCATCGAGGAGGCTCCCTCGCCATTCCTCGACGCCGCGACCCGCAAGGCGATGGGCGAGCAGGCCGTCGCGCTCGCAAAGGCGGTCGGCTACCACTCCGCCGGCACTGTGGAGTTCATCGTCGACGGCAAGCAGAACAAGTTCTATTTCCTCGAGATGAACACCCGCCTGCAGGTCGAACACCCGGTCACCGAACTGATCACCGGCCTCGACCTCGTCGAACAGATGATCCGCGTCGCCTCGGGCGAGAAGCTTTCCTTCGGCCAGGAGGACGTGAAGCTCAACGGCTGGGCGATCGAAAGCCGCCTCTATGCGGAAGATCCCTACCGCAACTTCCTGCCCTCGATCGGGCGGCTCACCCGCTACCGTCCGCCGGTCGAAGGCCGCCAGGACGACGGCACGATCATCCGCAACGATACCGGCGTCTACGAGGGCGGCGAGATCTCGATGTATTACGACCCGATGATCGCCAAGCTCTGCACCTGGGCGCCGAGCCGTCTTGAGGCGGTCGACGCGATGAGCGCGGCCCTCGACGATTTCGAGGTCGAGGGCATCGGCCACAACCTGCCCTTCCTCTCCGCCGTGATGGAGCATGAGCGCTTCCGCGAGGGACGGCTCACCACCGCCTTCATCGCCGAGGAATTCCCGGAAGGCTTTTCGGGCGTGGCGCCGGATGCGGATTCTGCCCGCAAGCTCGCGGCCATCGCCGGCTTCATCAACCAGATCCTGCAGGACCGCGCGGTACAGATTTCCGGCACCATCGGCAATCATCGCCGCGTCGTCGGCCGCGACTGGGTGGTGACGCTCGCCGGGCACGAATATCCGCTGACGGTGGAAACCTCCGCCGACGGCACCTTCGCCCGCTTCGCGGACGGCGCCGTATCGTCGATCACCGGCGGCTGGGTTCCGGGACAGCTCCATGCCCGTTTCCATGTCGACGGGGTAACCATCGGCGTCAAGATCGGCCTTGCCGGCGCCGGTATCCGGCTACGCTGGCGCGGAATGGACGTCATCGCCCGCGTGCGCTCGCCGCGCGTCGCGGAGCTTGCCAAGCTGATGCCGGAAAAGCTGCCGCCGGACACCTCGAAGATGCTGCTCTGCCCGATGCCGGGCGTGATCACTTCGGTGGCGGTCAAGGAAGGCGATCAGGTCGAGGCCGGCCAGGCGCTCGCAACCGTCGAGGCGATGAAGATGGAAAACGTGCTGAAGGCGGAGAAGCGGGGCGTGGTCAAGCGCATCGCCGCCAAGGCAGGCCAGAGCCTCGCCGTGGACGAACTGATCATGGAATTCGAGGGGTGAGGACGCAAGCAAAGTTAGCGGTCGGGTTACCCCTCTGCCGGCTGTGCCGACAGAGGGGCTGACGCCACGGAACAGGCGAGACGCGTCGACATGCACTCCGCACGAAGCAGGGAGATGACCGGATGACCGAGAAGACCATAAAGGACTGGGAAGCGCTGGCCGAGAAGGAGCTGAAGCGCCCAGCCGACAGCCTCACCTGGCACACGCCGGAAGGCATCGACGTCAAGCCGCTCTACACGGCCGAAGACCTCGAAGGCATCGACCATCTCGACAGCCTGCCGGGGATTGCCCCCTTCGTCCGCGGTCCGCGCGCCACCATGTATGCCGGACGGCCCTGGACGATCCGCCAGTATGCGGGCTTTTCCACCGCGGAAGAATCGAACGCCTTCTACCGCCGCAATCTTGCCGCCGGCCAGCAGGGCGTCTCGGTTGCCTTCGACCTCGCGACCCATCGCGGCTATGACAGCGACCATCCGCGCGTTGTCGGCGACGTCGGCAAGGCGGGTGTGGCGATCGACTCCGTCGAGGACATGAGGATCCTCTTCGACGGCATCCCGCTCGAAAAGATCTCCGTCTCGATGACCATGAACGGCGCGGTGATCCCGATCCTCGCGAACTTCATCGTCGCAGGCGAAGAACAGGGCGTGCCGCGGGCGCAGCTGTCCGGGACCATCCAGAACGACATCCTCAAGGAGTTCATGGTCCGCAACACCTACATCTATCCGCCGGAACCCTCGATGCGGATCATCGCCGACATCATCGAGTACACGGCGAAGGAGATGCCGAAGTTCAACTCCATCTCGATCTCCGGCTACCACATGCAGGAGGCCGGGGCGACGCTGGTGCAGGAACTCGCCTTCACGCTGGCCGACGGGCGCGAATATGTCCGCGCAGCCTTGAGGAAGGGCCTGAACGTCGATGACTTCGCCGGCCGCCTCTCCTTCTTCTTCGCGATCGGCATGAATTTCTTCATGGAGGCGGCGAAGCTGCGCGCCGCGCGCCTCTTGTGGACCCGCATCATGCAGGAGTTCGAGCCGAAGAAGCAGTCGTCGCTGATGCTGCGCACGCACTGTCAGACCTCGGGCGTGTCGCTGCAGGAACAGGACCCTTACAACAACGTCATCCGCACGGCCTACGAGGCGCTGTCGGCGGCGCTCGGCGGCACCCAGTCGCTGCACACCAACGCGCTCGACGAGGCGATCGCGCTGCCGACCGATTTTTCCGCCCGCATCGCCCGCAACACCCAGCTGATCCTCCAGCACGAGACGGGCGTCACCAAGGTGGTCGATCCGCTCGCCGGCTCCTACTACGTCGAAAGCCTGACCAACGAACTCGCCGAGAAGGCCTGGGCGCTGATCGAGGAGGTCGAGGCGATGGGCGGCATGACCAAGGCTGTCGACGCCGGCCTGCCGAAGAAGCTGATCGAGGAAGCCGCGACCCGCCGTCAGGCGGCGATCGACAAGGGCGAAGAGGTGATCGTCGGCGTGAACAAGTTCCGCCTGAACGACGAGCAGCCGATCGACATCCTGGAGATCGACAATTCCGCCGTGCGGGCCGCCCAGATCAAGCGGCTCGAACAGATCCGGCGCCAGCGCGACCCGAAGGCGGTCGAGACGGCCCTTGCCCGGCTCGCCGCCGTTGCCGAAAGCGGCGAAGGCAATCTGCTCGAGGCTGCCGTCGAGGCCGCCCGCGCACGGGCGAGCGTCGGTGAAATCTCCGATGCCATGCGTAAGGTCTTCGGCGACCATACGGCCGTGCCGAAGGTCGTCCGCAACATCTACGGCAAGGCCTATGAAGGGGATCCGGAGCTGGCGACCCTCTCCGACCGCCTGAAGCACTACCGGGAGGTCAAGGGCGCGGCACCCCGCATCCTCGTCGCCAAGCTTGGCCAGGACGGCCACGACCGCGGCGCCAAGGTGATCGCATCGGCCTTCGGCGACATCGGTTTCGACGTCGTCGCCGGCCCGCTCTTCCAGACGCCGGAAGAGGCCGCCGACCTCGCGGTCGCCGAAAAGGTGCAGGTCGTCGGCATGTCCTCGCTCGCCGCCGGCCACAAGACGCTCGCCCCGCAGCTCGTCGAAGCGCTGAAGGCCAAAGGTGCCGAAGACATCATCGTCGTCGTCGGCGGGGTCATCCCACGCCAGGACTACGACTACCTCATCGACCACGGCGTCGCCGCCGTCTTCGGCCCCGGCACGAACGTCATGGACGCGGCGAAGTCCGTGCTCGACCTCGCGGAAGGGCGGCTGCGGAACGCGTGAATGAGGAGGCGCCGGCGCCTCCTCCCTTTGACCGGAGGCGGATCGCATTCACGCGGCGGCCTTGGCCGTCGCGAGCGCCAGTGCATCGACGCCGGCTGGAATGTGCAAGGGCGCCGATGGATCGGTCACCGCCCGCCAGACGGCCTCGGCTACGTCGCGCGGCTGCGTGACGTCCGCCGGTGACAATTCCGCCCAGCCGGCGAACACGCCCTGCACCACCCCGGCATAAGCCTCCGGGAAACCACCGTTCGCCGCAATCCGTCCCTGCGCACTCTGTGAGAAACGCGTGTCCGGCGCCCGTCCGGGCAGCACGAGGTGCGCGCGGATGTTGAACGGCCGCAACTCCAGCACCAGAGACTCGGTGAAGGCGTTCACCGCCGCCTTGCTGGCGGTGTAGACCGAGAGAAGCGGAAGTGGGGCCAGCGTGACGCTCGACGTGACGTTGACGACGACGCCTTGCCCGCGCTCGCGGAACTGCGGCAGGAAGGCCTGCGTCATCGCCATGGTGCCGATCGTGTTCGTCTCGAAGAGATCACGGGCGATCTCCATTGGCGTGCCCTCAAGCGCGTTGAGCCAGCCGATGCCGGCATTGTTGACCAGCGCGTCGATCGGCCCCGCTGCATCGACGAGCCCGTGGATGCTTACGGGATCGGTCACGTCGAGGGGCAGGACGCGCAGCCGCCCGGTGGCGGGAAGAACATCCGTCCGCGGCGCCCGCATCGTCGCGATCACGCTCCAGTCACGTTCGAGAAAATAGCGGGCCGTTTCGAGGCCGAAGCCGGAGGAGCAGCCGGTAATCAGGACAATCTTCATGGTGTTTCCTCTTGTCTGTGTCGAATGCCAACCAGACTAGACGATCCCATTCGGACTGATTATGACTTGAAGTCCATGTTCCATTAGTGAGAGTCCTGAACTTGATCGATCCTCTCGCCGAAGTGGTCACGCTGCTGCAGCCGCATGCACTGCTCTCCAAGCTCGTGAGCGGCGCCGGTGCCTGGTGCGTCCGCCGCACCGAGACTGGACAGCCGTTCTATTGTGTGGTGCTGGAGGGCGGCAGCCGCCTCGAAGTGGACGGCCATGCCCCGATCGACCTGGAAGCCGGCGACTTCGTGCTGATTCCCTCGGCCCGGGACTTCACCATGTCCGGCCTGCAGCCGACCCTAACCTCCGGAGGAGATCCATCGGAGGTTTCGATCCTGGAGAACGAGATCAGGCACGGCGACCCCTCGGCGCCCCCCGACGCCCGGCTTCTGGTTGGCCATTTCAGCTTCGGCTCGCCGGACGCGAAGCTGCTGGTCTCACTGCTGCCGAAGATCGTGCATGTGCGCAACGAGAGCCGCCTGTCGACGATCGTCGCGCTCGTCAGCCAGGAAGCGCGACAACAACGGCCTGGCCGCGACCTCATCCTGGCACACCTTCTCGAAGTGATGCTGATCGAGGCACTGCGGTCCACGGCAGGTATCGGCACGCCGCCGGGGCTGCTGCGCGGCCTCTCCGACCCACGGCTCTCGGTCGCCATCCGCTGCATGCACGAGGCACCCGCGCACCCCTGGACGGTAAAGGAACTCGCGAAAGAAACCGCCCTTTCACGATCGGCCTTCTTCGAGCGGTTCAACCGGGCAGTGGGCACCGCACCGATGGAGTATCTGCTTGCCTGGCGCATGGCGCTCGCAAGGTCCCTCCTCAGTCGGCAACTGCCGATCACGGATGTCGCCGAGCAGGTCGGCTATGGTTCAGCCAGCGCGTTCAGCGTAGCCTTCACCCGCGTCGTCGGGCTGCCGCCGAGCCAGTATGCGCGCGAAACGGCGGACCGACGGGGATCCTCGGAGTTTAAGGGGTAAGCAAGCCTACTCCGCCGCGACCACCCTTGCGCTCTCAGTCGTCCCCAGGAACGCATTCATGTTTTCCCGCACGATGTTCCGCAGGAACTCGATGACGCTTCTGACGCGCCCCACCTGCCGCAAATCGCGGTGGCAGGTGATCCAGTAGTGGCGTAGCAGCTCGACCTCGTCTCCGAGGACGACTTCCAGCTCCGGATAGTTTTTCGCGATGAAGATCGGCAGCACGCAGAGCCCGAGCCCATTCCGCGTCGCCGTCAGCTGCGCGAAGATACTCGAGCTCTGGAAGCGCGGTTTTATGCGCGGATGGATGTCGCCGAGATAGTCGAGGCCCGGCGCGAAGATCATGTCTTCGATATAGCCGATGAAGGCGTGGTCCAGGAGGTCGTCGCGGCTTTGCGGAGCGCCACGGCTCTCGAGATATCCCCGCGTGCCGTAGATCTTCAGGCGGTAGTCGCAGAGCTTCTCCGAAAAATACGGCCCCGCCTTCGGCGGATCGAGGACGACCGCGAGGTCGGCCTCCTTGCGCGAGAGCGCCATGATCTGCTGGATCGTCACGAGTTCCAGCGAGATGCTCGGCAAGGCTGCTGCGAAAGTCTGAAGCGTGCCGGTGAAGAAGAAATTGGAGAAGCCCTCCGGCGCGCTGAGCCGCACGACCCCGCGCTGCGCACTGCCGCCGCCGGCGAGATCGGCCTGCAGCCGCTCCGTCTCCTGCTCCATCTTCTCGGCGGTCTCGACAAAGCGCTGCCCCATGCCGGTCAGCACGTAGCCGCGTGGATTGCGCTCGAAGAGCTTGACCTTCAAGGCGAATTCCAGCCGGTCGATGCGCCGCGAGACCGTCGCGTGGCTGGTCCGCAGCTGCCTTGCCGCCGTTGACAACTGTCCCGTGCGGGCGACGGCAAGAAAATACTGTAGGTCGTCCCAGGTAAAATGCATGCATAGCCCCGTCTTCTGTTCAAAAACGAACAGAACCTGTTTGCAATTAGTCGGCGCGAAAACTTGCGTCAATCGTCCTTTTCCCGGATCATGCCCTCACGATCGGCCACGTTGAGGAGCGCGGCTGGTCAAAATTGAACAGATTCGCAGTCTGGAAAACTCTGGGAGGAGACCATATGCGCAAGAATCTCATCGCCTCGCTGGCGATCGTGCTGGCGAGCAGCACCGCTGCTCTGGCCGACGCATCGGACGGCAAAGTCAAGATCGGCATCCTGAACGACCAGTCCGGCGTCTATGCCGACTTCGGCGGCAAGTCGTCCGTCGAGGCCGCGAAGATGGCAATCGAGGATTACGGCGGCAAGGTGCTCGGCGTGCCGGTCGAAATCGTCGACGCCGACCACCAGAACAAGCCGGACATCGCTTCGAACATCGCCCGCCAGTGGTACGATACCGAACAGGTCGACGCGATCATGGAATTGACGACCTCGTCGGTCGCGCTCGCCGTCCAGGCGATCGCCAAGGAAAAGAAGAAGATCGACATCGTCACCGGCGCGGCGACAACGGAACTCACCGGCAAGCAGTGCAGCCCCTACGGTTTCCATTGGGCCTATGACACCCACGCGCTCGCAGTCGGCACCGGCGGCGCGCTCGTGAAACAGGGCGGCGACAGCTGGTTCTTCCTGACCGCCGACTACGCCTTCGGCTACTCCCTCGAACAGCAGACCAGCGACTTCGTCAAGGCGAGCGGCGGTACGGTCGTCGGCGCGGTGCGCCATCCGCTCGCGACCACCGACTTCTCGTCCTTCCTGCTGCAGGCGCAGTCTTCGGGTGCAAAGGTGGTCGGCCTTGCCAATGCCGGCGCCGACACGCAGAACGCGATCAAGCAGGCCGCCGAGTTCGGCATCACCCAGGGCGGCCAGCGTCTTGCGGCTCTCCTCTTCACGCTCGCAGAGGTCCATGGCCTCGGCCTCGAGGCGGCGCAGGGCCTGACGCTCACGGAAGGCTTCTACTGGAACCGCGACGAGGACAGCCAGAAGTTCGGCAAGCGCTTCTTCGAGCGCACGGGCAAGATGCCGAACATGATCCATGCCGGCACCTATTCCGCCGTCCTGCAGTACCTGAAGGCGATCGAGAAAGCCGGAACGGACGAGACGGAAGCCGTCGCCAAGGCCCTGCACGAAATGCCGGTCGACGACGTCTTCGGCCGCGGTGGTACGGTCGGCCCCAACGGCCGCATGTTCCACGACATGTACCTGCTCGAAGTGAAGAAGCCCGGCGACAGCAAGGAGCCCTGGGACTACTTCAACGTTCTCGCCACCATCCCCGGCAAGGAAGCCTATATCGATCCGGCCAAGAGCGGTTGCGAGCTCGCGAAGTAAGTCTGGCCGTAGATGATGAGCCTTCCTTCCGAAAGAACTTCTACGGAGCCGCGCGTGGTCTTGTCCGCGCGCGGCCTCCGCCGTGATTTCGGCGGCTTTACCGCCGTCCGGGACGTCGATCTCGACGTCCATCATGCACAGGTGCATGCCCTGATCGGGCCGAACGGTGCGGGCAAGACCACCGTCTTCAACCTGCTCACCAAATTCCTGCAGCCGACCGCGGGCACGATCACGCTGCTCGGCGAGGAAATCACCAGCACGCCGGCCGACAAGGTCGCGCGGATGGGCCTCGTGCGCTCCTTCCAGATTTCCGCAGTGTTTCCGCATCTGAGCGTGCTCGACAACGTGCGCGTGGCGCTCCAGCGCCCCAACGGGCTCGCCCACCAGTTCTGGCGTCCGCTTTCGGCGCTTGATGCGCTGACGCCACGCGCGGAGAACCTGCTCGAAAGCGTCGGTCTCGTCCGGGAGCGCAACACGATCGCCGCCGATCTTTCCTACGGTCGCAAGCGCGCGCTGGAGATCGCCACGACGCTCGCCCTCGATCCCAAGGTCCTGCTTCTCGACGAGCCACTGGCCGGCATGGGTCAGGAGGACGTGCGGGTGATCGCCAGCCTCATCCGCGAGGTCGCAAAGACCCGCGCCGTGTTGATGGTCGAACACAATCTCTCGGTCGTCGCCGATATCTGCCACCACGTCACTGTCCTGCAGCGTGGCGAAATCCTCGCCGAGGGCGACTACGACACGGTCAGCAGCGACCCCCGCGTGCGCGTCGCCTACATGGGCACGGAGGAGGCGTGAGATGACGGCACTTCTCGAGGTACGCGGCCTCAACGCCTGGTACGGCGAAAGCCACATCCTGCATGGCGTCGACATGACCGTGCGCGAAGGCGAGACGGTCACCATTCTCGGTCGCAACGGTGTCGGCAAGACGACGACGCTGCGCACGCTGGTCGGGATCGTGCGCGCCCGCAAGGGTCAGATCGTTTTCAACGGCACCGACATGATGAAGGTGCCGCTGCACCGCACCGCCCGCTGCGGCATCGGCTTCGTGCCGGAGGAGCGCGGCATCTTCTCGAGCCTTTCGGTCATGGAAAACCTCATGCTGCCGCCGCAGGTCGCGGACGGCGGCATGTCGCTCGACGAGATCTTCGAGCTCTTCCCGAACCTTCACGAGCGGCGCAACAGCCCGGGCACCCGGCTTTCCGGTGGCGAACAGCAGATGCTGGCGATCGCCCGCATCCTGCGCACCGGCGTCAAGTTGCTAATTCTCGACGAACCGACGGAGGGGCTTGCCCCCGTCATCGTCCAGCGCATCGGCGAAGTGCTGAAGACGCTCAAGGAGCGCGGCATGACGGTGCTGCTGGTCGAACAGAACTTCCGCTTCGCAAGCCGGGTCGCCGACCGTTTCTACCTGATGGAGCACGGCCAGATGGTTTCCGAATTCAAGGTGGAGGAGCTGCCCGAGCGCATGGACATGCTCCACAAGGTCCTGGGGGTCTGAACCATGGCGACAATCTTCGGCATCCCGCTACAGGCATTGCTCGGACAGCTCCTGATCGGCCTCATCAACGGCTCCTTCTATGCCCTGCTGAGCCTCGGCCTTGCGATCATCTTCGGCCTCCTCCGGATGATCAACTTCGCGCACGGCGCGCAGTACATGCTCGGCGCCTTCGTCGCCTATCTGCTGCTCACCTTCGGGGGCATTGGCTACTGGCCGGCACTGATCCTCGCGCCGCTGATCGTCGGCCTCTTCGGGGCGGTGATCGAACGGCTCTTCCTCCGGCGCCTCTACAACCTCGACCCGCTCTATGGCCTCCTCTTTACCTTCGGCCTGGCGCTGACGATCGAGGGAACCTTCCGCTACCTCTACGGCGCGTCGGGGCAACCCTATGCCACGCCGGCGGCGCTTGCCGGCGGCACCAATCTCGGCTTCATGTTTCTGCCCATCTATCGCGGCTGGGTGGTCGTGGTATCGCTTGTGGTCTGCCTTGCCACATGGCTTCTGATCGAGAAGACCAAGCTCGGCGCCTATCTGCGTGCTGCCACGGAAAACTCGACGCTGGTGCAGGTCTTCGGTGTCAACGTGCCGGTGCTTCTGACCCTCACCTACGGCCTCGGCGTGGCGCTCGCCGCCTTCGCCGGCGTGCTTGCCGCCCCGGTCTACCAGGTGTCGCCGCTCATGGGTTCCAACATCATCATCGTCGTCTTCGCGGTGGTGGTCGTCGGCGGCATGGGCTCGATCATGGGGGCAATTGTCACCGGCTACATGCTGGGGATCGCCGAAGGCCTGACCAAGGTCTTCTATCCGGAGGCGTCCAACATCGTGATCTTCGTCATCATGGCGATCGTTCTTCTCATCAGGCCGGCAGGCCTCTTCGGCCGGGATGCGTGACATGGCTCAGGTAACGACCACTTCCGACATCGGCGGCGGACGTCCCGCCCTCGTGCAGATGATCCTGCTTGCAGGCGGCATCGGACTTCTCGCCGCCGCCCCGTTCTTCCTCTACCCGATCTTCGTGATGAAGCTCCTGTGCTTTGCGCTGTTCGCGGCCTCCTTCAACCTGCTGCTCGGCTATACCGGGCTTCTCTCCTTCGGCCATGCTGCCTTCTTCGGAGGTGCTGCCTATTTCACCGCCCACGTGGTCAAGGAATGGGGCTTTCCGCCGGAGCTCGGGCTCCTCGTCGGGGTCGCAGGCGCGGCCGTGCTCGGCCTCGTCATGGGCTTCTTCGCGATCCGCCGGCAGGGCATCTACTTCGCAATGATCACGCTGGCGCTCGCGCAGATGTTCTACTTCTTCTGCCTGCAGGCGGAATTCACCCACGGCGAGGACGGCATCCAGTCCGTGCCGCGCGGCAAGCTGCTCGGCTTCATCGATCTCGGCACCCCGCTCAACATGTACTTCTTCGTGCTTGCGGTCTTCCTCATCGGCATGCTGGTGATCTGGCGCTTCATCAATTCGCCCTTCGGCATGATCCTGAAGTCGATCCGCGAGAACGAGGTCCGCGCAACGTCACTCGGCTATTCGGTGGCGCGCTACAAGCTGGGCGCCTTCGTGATGTCGGCGGCGCTTGCGGGACTGGCCGGTGGGCTGAAGGCGCTGGTCTTCCAGTTCGCGACGCTCACCGACGTCACCTGGCAGATGTCCGGAGAAGTGATCCTGATGACGCTGCTCGGCGGCATCGGAACGCTTGTCGGCCCGGTGATCGGTGCAGGCCTCGTGGTGACGCTCGGGAACTATCTCGCAACCTCGGAATTCCCCGTCACCATCATCACCGGCCTCGTCTTCATGGTGTGCGTGCTGCTATTCCGGCGCGGGATCATCGGCGAGTTCTATGCGTCCCGCCTCGGACGCAAGCTCGGCTTCGAACACCGGCATTAGCCGTAACTAACGGGGCCGGCCTCGCCGGCGACGCATTGACAACGACGACAGAGACGTTCCGGCCCCGACGAAGGCCGGGAGCGGAGACTTGCGGAGTGGGGAATGGAATCCTTTGACTACATCATCGTCGGCGCGGGAAGCGCAGGCTGCGTTCTGGCCAACCGGCTTGCTGCGGACCGGTCGACGCGGGTGCTGCTCCTCGAAGCGGGTGGCAGTGACAACTACCACTGGATCCACATCCCGGTCGGCTATCTCTATTGCATCAACAACCCGCGGACGGACTGGTGCTTCACCACTGCGAAGGAAGAAGGGCTGAACGGCCGCGCCCTCCTCTATCCGCGCGGCAAGGTGCTCGGCGGCTGCTCGTCGATCAACGGCATGATCTACATGCGCGGACAGGCGCGCGACTACGACCTCTGGCGGCAGATGGGCTGCACCGGCTGGGGCTGGGAGGACGTGCTGCCGATCTTCCGCAAGTCCGAGGACTTCTACAAGGGCGCCGACGACGCGCATGGCTCGGGCGGCGAGTGGCGGGTCGAAAAGGCCCGTGTCCGCTGGGCGATCCTCGAAGCCTTCCAGAAGGCCGCGCTCGAAGCCGGCATTCCGATGACCGACGACTTCAACCGCGGCGACAACGAGGGCTCCGGCTATTTCGACGTCAACCAGCGCGCCGGCATCCGCTGGAACACCGCCAAGGCCTTCCTGCGGCCGGCAGTCAAGCACGGCAACCTCACCGTGCTGACGAGGGCGCAGGCGAAACGGCTCGTCATCGAGGACGGCTCGGTTACCGGCGTCGAAGTCTGGCACGAGGGCACTACGAAGACCTTCCGCGCCCGCCGCGAGACGGTGCTCGCCGCCGGCGCCGTCGGCAGCCCGCACATCCTCGAACTCTCCGGCGTCGGACGCGGCGATGTCCTGCAGAAGGCCGGCGTCGAGGTGGTGACGGAGGTGAAGGGGGTCGGCGAGAACCTGCAGGACCACCTACAACTGCGGCTCGTCTACAAGGTGAGCGGCCTGCCGACGCTGAATGAAAAGGCATCGAGCCTCTTCGGCAAGGCGGCGATCGGGCTCGAATACCTCTTGCGACGCTCCGGACCGATGGCGATGGCGCCGAGCCAGCTCGGCATCTTCACCAGGTCGAGCCCGGACAAGGACACCGCCGACCTCGAATACCACGTCCAGCCCGTCTCGCTCGACAAGTTCGGCGATCCGGTCCATCCCTTCCCCGCGATCACGGCGAGCGTCTGCAACCTGCGGCCGGAGAGCCGCGGCTCAATCCACCTGCAGAGCCCGGACTTCGCCGCCCAGCCGGTGATCAGCCCGCATTATCTCTCAACGGCAGGCGACCGGGAAACCGCGATCCGCTCGATCCGTCTGACCCGCCGGATCGCGGCCCAGCCCTCGTTTGCGCGCTACCGGCCGGAGGAATACAAGCCCGGCCCCGCCTTCGAGACGGACGAGGACCTGATCCGGGCGGCCGGCGACGTCGGCACGACGATCTTCCATCCGGTCGGCACCTGCCGCATGGGCGCCGACGCCGAAAGCGTCGTCGATCCCCGGCTCCGGATGCGGGCGCTCAAGCGCCTCCGGATCGCCGACGCCTCGATCATGCCGACCATTACCTCCGGCAACACCAACTCGCCGACCATCATGATCGCCGAGAAGGCTGCCGAAATGATCCTTGCCGACAACCGATAGAAGGAGACTCCCCGTGGCAACACCCATCGCATTCATCGGACTGGGCAATATGGGCGGCCCGATGGCCGCCAACCTCGTGAAGGCCGGACACGAGGTCCGGGGCTTCGACCTTTCCCCGGAAATCCTTGAGGCAGCGGAAGAAAACGGCGTCACGCCCGCTTCCTCGCTGGCGGAAGCCGCGGAAGCTGCAGGCGTCGTGGTCACCATGCTGCCGAAGGGCGAGCACGTGCTCGCCGTCTGGCGCGAACTCGTGAAGGCGGTCCCGGCTTCCACGCTTCTGATCGATTGCTCGACCATCGACGTCGACAGCGCACGCCAGGCCCATGAGCTTGCCGCCGGCAAGGGCTGCGCCTCGCTCGACGCCCCCGTCTCCGGCGGCACGGGCGGTGCGGCCGCCGGCACGCTGACCTTCATGGCCGGCGGGTCCGGGGACGCGTTCGAGCGCGCGAAACCCTATCTCGAAGCCATGGGGCGCAAGATCGTCCATTGCGGCGGCAACGGCGCGGGCCAGGCGGCGAAGATCTGCAACAACATGATCCTCGGCATTTCCATGATCGGCGTCTGCGAAGCCTTCGTGCTCGGAGAGGCGCTCGGCCTCTCGCACCAGGCGCTGTTCGACGTGGCGTCGACCTCTTCCGGCCAATGCTGGTCGCTGAACACCTATTGCCCGGTTCCGGGTCCGGTTCCAACCTCACCCGCCAACAACGAATACCGGCCGGGCTTCGCCGCGGCGCTCATGCTGAAGGACCTGAAACTCGCCCAGGACGCCGCACTTTCGACCGGTGCAGCAACGCCGCTCGGAGCGGAAGCCGCGCAGATCTATGGCCTCTTCGAAAAGCAGGGACAGGGCGGGCGCGACTTTTCCGCGATCATCGAGATGCTGCGCGGCGGCCCCCAGGCCTGAGACCGAGCACGGGAAGCAGGCCGTCGACGATCAGCGGTCGTCGGCGGCCATGGCGCCAAGCAGCTTCGGCAGGTCGCCGAAACGTGCCACCAACCCGAAGATCAGCGCCGCCGCCGCGACGAAGAGCACGGTGACGGAGGCCATGACCGGCGTATAGCCGTAACGCAGCGCGTTGAAGATCTTGATCGGCAACGTCTCCATGGTGAAGCCCACCGTCATGTAGGCGACGATGTATTCGTTGAGCGACAGCACGAAGGCGAAGGCGTAGCCCGAAACGAGATACGGCCGGATGAGCGGCAGCACGACGGTCCGGAACACCGTCCGGTCGTCGGCACCCATGGTCGCCGCCGCCTCGACCAGCGAACGGTCGATCGCCGAAAAGCCGAGCGAAAGCGTCACCAGCGGCAGTGTCACGAAGAAGATCGCGTGGCCGATGACGGCCGTCCACGGCTGGCCGTAGAAGCCGGTCGCCGCCCAGAAGGTCAGGAGACCGAGCGCGGTGATCACCGGCGGCAGCGTGAACGGCGCAATGCCAAGCACCTGGAAGATGTTGGCCCAGGGCGCGATGCGGCGCCACAGGAACCAGGAGAGCGGCAGGGCGATGGCGACTGCGAGCGCCGCCGAGGCGAGCGCCAGCAGGACCGAGGCGAAGAAGGCCGAGCGCCAGCCGCTGTCGGTAAAGATCGCACCGTACCATGCGAGCGAAAAGCCCTGCGGCGGGAAGGTCAGGCTCTGCTTCTCGTTGACCGAGACGCCGGCGACGACGACGATCGGGGCAGCGAGGAAGATGCCGATCAGGGCGAAATAGATGCGGGTCAGCAGCGTGTTCATGCCGTTTCTCCCTTGCGGCCGACAAACAGCGTCAGCGCCACCATGCCAAGCGTGACCAGCACGAGGAACACCGCCATGGCCGCGGCAAACGGCATGTTCGACTGGTAGATCGCCTGGTCGGTGATCAAGACGGACAGCGTCCAGTGCTGCGGCCGGCCGAGGATCTGCGGCAGCAGGTAGGAGCCGAGCGCGAAGATGAAGACCATGATCAGCGTGGCGAGGATGGTGTTGCGAAGCGCCGGAACGACGACGGTGAAGAAGGCCCGAAGCGGCGAGGCGCCAAGCGTGCGGGCCGCTTCGGTCAGCGTCGGGTCAAGCCGCACCAGCGCCGGATAGAGCACCAGCACGGTATAGGGCAGCGCCTGATAGACCATGCCGGTCAGCACCGCGCCGAAATTCGGCATCAGCGCCACCGGATTTTCCATTAGCCCGATCATGACGAGCAGATTGGTGATGCCGGCGGTGCGCGAAAACAGCGTCGACCAGGCGAAACCGATGATGACTTCGGACAGGGACAGGATCGACAGCAACGCAACCAGCCACAACACCTGGGCTTTGCGCGACATGCGGGCAAGCAGGTAGGTGAACGGCAGGCCGAGCACGACGCAAACGACGGCGACCGCGATAGCCAGCATCAGCGAGAAGCCGAGAACGCCGGCGAAGAAGGGGCTGATGAATCGGGCATAATTGTCGAGAACGAAGGCCGGCGAGTAGAAGCCGGAGGGATTGCGCTGGAAGAAGCTGACGGCAATCATCGTCGCAAACGGCACGACGAAGAACAGGATCAGCATGGCCGCCGGAAAGGCGAGCGGCGCATAGTCGAGAGGTCTCTGGGGCGGTTCGCGTCTCATGCGTCAAGCACCACGGCGGTTGCGGGATCGATCACTACGCCGACATCCTGGCCGACCGAGACGACCGGCCGCTCGCGTGGCGTCGAAACGGCCACCACTTCGGTGCCGCGCACATCGATGAAGGTCTCGATCGTGCCGCCGAGATCGCGGATGAAGGTGACGCGACCGGTCAGCCGCCCCTCCCCCGGGGCCGAAAGATGGATGTCCTCCGGACGGACCGACAAGCTGGCTGCGGCCATGCCCGCAGGGGCTGTGAAACCCTCGACCGCCTGGCCGAGCACCAGCGTGCGCCCGCCCTCGACGGTCAGCGGCAGGAGATTGGTGGAGCCGATGAAATCGGCGACGAAACGGTCGGCGGGCTTGCGGTAGATCTCGATCGGGCTTGCCGCCTGGCGGATCTTGCCGCCGTTCATCACCACGACGGTGTCGGCCATGGTCATGGCCTCGCGCTGGTCGTGGGTGACGACGATGGTGGTGATGCCGAGTTGCTGCTGCAGCTTGCGCAGTTCGACCTGCATGGCCTCGCGCAGCTTGGCGTCGAGTGCCGAAAGCGGCTCGTCGAGCAGGAAGAGCTTTGGCGAGATGGCGAGCGCCCGGGCGATCGCCACGCGCTGGCGCTGGCCGCCGGACAGCTTGGTGACGGGCCGGTCGGCATAACCGGTGAGATGGATCATGGCGAGCAGTTCCTCGACGCGCTTCACCTGCTGCTCGCGGCCGATGCCGCGGATGCGCAGCGGATAGGCGATGTTCTCGCCCACGGTCAGGTGCGGGAACAGCGCTAGCGACTGGAACACCATGCCGAGATTGCGCTTGTGGGTCGGCACGGCCGTGATGTCGGCACTGTCGAGCACGATCGAACCGCTGGTCGGCTGTTCAAGACCGGCGATCATGCGCAACAGCGTGGTTTTCCCGCAGCCGGACGGGCCGAGCAGGCAGACGAAACGCCCTTCCGGCACCGAGAGCTGCGCATGGTCCACGGCTGTGAAGAGGCCGAATTGCTTGGTCACACCGTCGAGGATGAGTCCGGACATCATGTCTCCGAAAGTAATAAGGGTAATGGGAATTCGTCCCTGTCGGCCCCGGCTGCGTCATCCCATCAAGGGATTTGATTGTCGCGCGATCT
The DNA here is from genome assembly GCF_048159625.1 of Ciceribacter azotifigens. Lineage (NCBI taxonomy): Bacteria > Pseudomonadati > Pseudomonadota > Alphaproteobacteria > Hyphomicrobiales > Rhizobiaceae > Ciceribacter > Ciceribacter azotifigens. The sequence goes on from NZ_JBLQTA010000015.1 coordinate 46,022, forward strand.
TGTTTGGGGTTCAAGCAGGGTACTTGTCTTGTCGACGTCCGCAAGGGCGCGGGTATCTGCTCCGCACCCGCCTTACGGGCACAGTCTCCCCGCTGGAGGGGAGACTGAAACGCGCCGCAACGCCTACCGTCCCCTCTCACCGCAAGCGGGCAGAGGGGACGGATAAGGGGCAAGCTTCATCCTCAGCCGACGATCAGTTCGGTCCACTTCTGGTTCAGCCAGTCCGACTTGGTCTGGTAGAGGTCGTAGCGCGGAATGATCGGCGCGATGTCGGACGACACGGCTGCGAACTCTTCCGCCGTCAGGTCGAGCAATTCGCGCTTGACCGTCGGCGCGGTGCCGACCTTGCGCGACAGGGTCGCCTGAATCGACGGCTGGCACATGTAGTCGATGAAGACGTGGGCCTCTTCGGTCTTGGCCGAAGCGCGCGACAGCGCCCAGCAACCCGAATCCATGATGCCGCCTTCCTTCGGGAAGGTCGAGCGGACCGGATGGCCGTCGGCGGCAGCAAGGCCGGTGACGTCGTGGTAGTACTGGCCCATCGGGATTTCGCCCGACTTCAGCGCCTGTTCGAACTGGGCTTCGTCACGATACCACAGGCGGACGTTCGGCTTAACTTCGGCGAGCTTGTCGAAGACCTTGAGGATGCCTTCCTCGGTGTCGAGCACTTGCGTGCCGCCGAAATGGGTCTTGGCAGTCACTTCCAGCAGGAAGGAATTGGAGACGAGCGCGAGAAGGCCAAGCTTGTCGGCGTTCGCCGGATCCCAGAGGGCTGCCCACGAGGTCGGCGCTTCCTTGTAGACGTCGGTGTTGGTGACAAGCGTGATGTACCAGGCAACCGCACCGATGCCGGCGACGCGGCCGTCCGGATACTTGTTGACGAAGGTGTCGATCAGGCCCGAGGCGTTCTTGATCTTGGCGGTGTCGAGCGGTGCCCAGAGCTCGGTCGACTGGCCCTTGAGCATCGCGACCTGCGACATCATTGAAACGTCGGCAGGCGCCTGGCCGGCCTTGGCGGCCTGCTCGAGCTGCACGAGCCAGGCTTCGCCGGTCGGCTCGGCGATGGACTCGACGGCGATGCCAGTCGCCTTGGTGAATTCCGGGAAAATGTTCTTGTCGAACGAATCCTTGAAGTAGCCACCGTAGACGCCGACCTTCAACGACTTGTCCTGGGCCCTGAGGATGGACGGCATGGCCAGCATGCCGGCACCGGCAAGCGAGCCGGCCAGCACACCGCGGCGGCTGACGGAGGCATTGAGAATTTTCTTCATATCGCGTTCCCTTTTGTTGATTTGCTGCTTTTGAACTCGGATGCGAGGCGCCGGCAGCGCCCCGCCGATGTGCGGCTCAGCGGCCCCGGACGGCCGGACTATAGACCATCAGGCTGAGGATTTCGAAGAGAACCTGCGCGCCGGCGTGGGCCGTGTTGTGGGTCGCATCATATTGCGGCGCCACTTCCACGACGTCGCCGCCGATGAGGTTGATGCCCTTGAGGCCGCGGATCAATTCCAGCACCTCGCGCGACGTCAGTCCGCCCACTTCCGGCGTGCCGGTGCCCGGCGCAATGCTCGGATCGAGGCTGTCGACGTCGAAGGAGAGGTAGGTCGGTCCATCGCCGATGATCTTCTTCGCCTTCTCGATGATCGCCGGCATGCCGAGCCCGGTGACTTCCTCGGCGTGGATGACCGTCATGCCGGACTCGTAGGAGAACTCCCACAGATACTCGGCCGGGCCGCGAATGCCGATCTGGATCGTCCGGGTCGGATCGAGCGTGCCGTCAAGCACCGCGTTGCGGAACGGTCCACCGTGATGGAAGCGCGACTGGTCGAACGGTCCGCCCGTGTCGCAATGGGCGTCGATATGCACGAGGCCGACCGGGCCGTGCTTGCGCGCCAAGGGCTTCAGGATCGATTGCGTGATCGAATGGTCGCCGCCGACCGACAGCGGCATGACACCGGCCTCGACGATCTTCGAGAGGTAGTTCTCGATATCCTCGTGGCTGAGCTCCAGGCGGTAGCGGCTGGAGAAGGGAACGTCGCCGATGTCGCCGACCTTGAGGTCGAAGATCGGGGAGCATTCGAGCACGTGGTTGTAGGGACCGATGCGGTCGACGGCCCGAAGCGCCCGGGGCCCGAAGCGCGAGCCGGGACGGTTGGTCACGCCAAGATCCATCGGCACGCCGACGATTGCCACCTGCAGGTCGCCGAAATCGGGATTCTTCGGATCGACGGGATGATGCGGCGCCGACAGGAAGGTCGGAACGCCGGCATAGGGGGCTGCGCGCGTGCCGTTCGAAAAGATCTTCTCACCCACCTTGGCGAACTTCGGGTCGAAGATCTCGCCGGCATTGTCGCCGCCGTATTTCGCCCGCAGAGCCTCCAGTTTCGTCGGATCCCACGCCATCTTGTCGTTCCTTTCCTCGTCGTTTCGAAAGCAGGTCGGCGGCGCGGCCGCGACATGGCTTTCAAAAGGGCATTCTTCGGCCCCGCCTCTATGATGAGCATTATCCCTGCAAAAGGGATGGAAATGCAATTGACGATGTAATAGCAATCGATGTGAGAAAAATTCACAAGCATCGCGCCCATGTCCGTTCGCCTGCCCCCGCTCAATCCGCTCCGCGCCTTCGAGGCCGCCGCAAGGCTCGGCTCGATTTCCGCCGCCGCCCGCGAGCTGAAGGTCACCCACGGCGCGGTGAGCCATCAGATCAGGACGCTCGAGGAGAATCTCAAGGCAAGCCTTTTCGAGCGCGGCGGCAAGAGGCTTAAACTGACCCCGCAGGGCGCGCTGCTGTTGCCTGCAGTCTCTTCCGCCTTCGAAGGGATCGCCGCCGCGACCGCGCTGGTGAACCGTCCATCGACCAGCGGCAACCTGCGCATCTCCTGCGTCCCTGCCCTGCTCTCGCTCTGGCTGGTCCCGCGCATGGGTTCCTTCAGCGAGCAGTATCCGGAAATCACCCTGACGCTCACCTCCAGCAACGACGCAGCGCTCGTCCAGTCGCCGGACATCGACGTCGCCATTCTCTATGGTTCGGGCGGCTGGCGGGACTGCTGGGCGCGGCTGTGGAGCAGCCTCGAACTCTTCCCGGTCGCGAGCCCGACGCTTCTCAATAGCCGGCCGCTGCGTTCCGTCCGCGATCTGCGTGACCACGTCCTGCTGCATGGCGACGACGGGCGGGAATGGACCACCTGGCTCGCGGCCGCCGATCAGCTCGACATGCCCCGCCTCAGGGAGCATTTCATGAGCGATGCGCGACTCTCGACGGAAGCCGCCCGCCACGGTCAGGGCATCGCTCTCGGGGACAATATCACGGCAAGCAGCCTCATCGCTTCGGGCGAACTCGTCATTCCCTTCGATCTTTCGGTTCCGGCCTCAGACGCCTTCTACGTCACCTGCCGCAACGAAGTGCGCTCGGCCCCGATTGCCAAGGTCTTCATCGACTGGATGTTCTCGACCATCGAAAGCGAGCGGCTCTCCCGCCCGAGCACCTCGGCCCGCCATCTGATCCGCAGCCGCGCGCCGCGGGCCACGGCGGCGCAGTCCAATCCGCTCGGCACGTTTTCGGCACGCCCTCACCCGCGCGCCGCACTTGCCGCCAAGCCCCGCCGCAAGAGCGAGAAGCAATAAGCAAACTGGAAAGACGACGAACCATGCCCTCCGCCTCCTTCAATCCGCTCGTATCCCGGCTGTCTCCGCCGCCGGTTCCTTCGGTCTTCGCCTGGCGCCGCGCCTATGACGGCGCATCGGGACCACTGATCGACCTCTCGCAGGCCGTTCCCGGCTATCCACCGCATCCAGACATGCTCGCCTGGCTCGGCGAGGCCGCCGCCTCGAGGGCCTCCGCCGGCTACGGGCCGATCGAGGGCGAGGATACGCTGCGCGACGCCTATGCCGGCGAGGTGGCGGAAATCTATGGGGCACCGGTCACCGCCGAGAACATTCACATCACCTCCGGCTGCAATCAGGCGTTCATGGCCGCTGTCATGGCGGTCGCCGGCGCCGGCGA
>NZ_JBLQTA010000015.1:50179-121170 GCF_048159625.1 Ciceribacter azotifigens
GGTCGCCGGCGCCGGCGACAGGGTGGCGCTGACCGATCCTTTCTACTTCAACCAGGAGACAACACTCGCGATGCTCGGCATCGGTCGCGAACTGCTGCCGCTCGATGCTGCCGACGGCTTCGTCCCGCGCCTGGAACGGGTCCGCGAGGTTCTTGACAGGGGCGTGAAGGCGGTTGCCCTGGTTACGCCGAACAACCCGACGGGTGCCGTCTATCCCGCCGCGGTGCTGAAGGACATCTTCGAACTTTGCCGTGAGGCTGGGGCCTGGCTCATCCTCGACGAGACCTATCGCGACTTTCTGCCGGCCGGAGAACGGCCGCACGACCTGCTGTCGATCGCAGGATGGGAGGAAAACCTCATCCTTCTCTATTCCTTCTCGAAGTCGTTCTGCATCCCCGGCCACCGGCTCGGCGCCGTTACCGCCGGAAGCCGGACGGTCGCCGAGATCGCCAAGGTCATGGACAACCTGCAGATCTGCGCACCGCGCGCGCCGCAGGCCGCCGTGGCAAGGGCCATTCCGGCACTGAAGCAATGGCGGAATGCCAACCGCGTGGAAATCCTCGCCAGGGCGGACGCACTCCGCACCGTGATGGCACGTCTTCCCGCATGGAAGATGGACTCGCTCGGTGCCTATTTCGCCTTCATCCGGCATCCGTTCGATGACCTGCCGTCCGCCGAGGTGGCGGAGATGCTCGCGAGGAAGGCCGGCGTAGTATGTATTCCCGGCGCCTATTTCGGCGAGCGTCAGGAGGCATACCTGCGCTTCGCTTTCGCCAATGCCGACGTCGGCACTATCGCCACTCTCGGCGCGAGGCTCGGTGGCTTCACGCCAAAGTAAGGCCACCGGGCGCCGGGCGATCGCCGTGAAGCTGCTGCATGACGAGATCGCGCAGCCGCGCCGCCACCGGCGTCATCTGCTTCCGCTTGACGGTGATGAGGTGGTAGGGCGAGACCACGATCGGCACGCGGATGTCGAGTTTGCAGAGGCCGGTGCCGGTGCTGCCGCAGAGCAGATCGGACACCTCCTGCGACATCGGAGCAATCGCGTTCGAGGATGCGAGCATGGCGATCATCACCAGCAGCGACGTCGTGTTGACGATGTTCGAAGGAATCGGCACGCCGGATTCGATGAAGACGTTCTCGACGGCCTGACGTACCGGCGCACCGGACGCCTGCATCACCCAGGCGAAATGCACGATGTCGGCCAGCGAAAGATCGTTCGCGTCGGCGAGCGGATGGCTCTCGTGCACGAGGAGGTTCACCTCCTCCACCCGTGCATCGAGAATGTCGAACTGTCGCGCGTCGATCCCCGCCGGAATGCGGCTCAGCGCGAAATCGAGCTGGCCCGACAGGAGATCATTGATCAGGGCGTCGCTCGAGGCGACGTCGACATGGATGTCGGCGGCAGCGGCCTCCGCCTTGAGCGCCTGGATGGCCGGAACGATGAAGCCGACCGCTCCTCCGGTTACGGCGCCGGCGCGCACGGTGCCGGTGAGCCCGCGCTTGATCGCGTCGACCTCTCTGATCGCCTCGTCCATCTCCTCCAGGAGGGTCCGCGCCCGGCGCGCGAGTGCCAGCCCCACCGCCGTCGGCTCCATCCCCTTCGGCGTACGGACGAAGATCGGAGCGTCCACCAGTCGCTCGATGTCCCCGAGCATTCGCGAGGCCGCCGGCTGCGTGATCGACAACGCCTGGGCGGCAAGACTGAGCTGCCCGAGCTCCGCTATGGCGCGGATCAGGCTGAAATGCTTCGGTTGCAGACGCTGAAAGTGGATTTCGGGCATGAACTACATATCAACTATGATATACAGAAAGTCAAAATAATCATTTGATCGATATATTGGGGGCGATAAAACTCGCCTCGGGAGCTGGGGCTGGGAAACCAGCCACCCGTTCTTGTTTCAGCGGCGCCAGGAGGGGCTTGGCGCCGTACGGTATGACCAGGGAGGTTACCATGAAGAAACTCGGCGCACTGATTGCGTCAGTCGCAATCAGCATCGCATCCTTTACGTCCAACGTCTTCGCCGAAGACAAGGGCATGGTTGGCATCTCGATGCCGACCAAGACCTCGACCCGCTGGATATCGGACGGCGAAACCATGGAAAAGCTGTTCAAGGAAGCCGGTTATAATCCGGACCTGCAGTTTGCCGACGACGATATCCCGAACCAGCTCGCCCAAATTGAGAACATGGTAACCAAGGGTGCCAAGGTTCTGGTCATTGGCGCGATCGACGGAACCACGCTCTCCGACATCCTGCAGAAGGCTGCTGATTCCGGCGTGAAGGTCATCGCCTATGACCGCCTGATCCGCGACTCCGGCAACGTCGACTACTACGCCACCTTCGACAACTTCCAGGTCGGCGTTCTCCAGGCGACCAGCCTCGTCAACGGCCTGAAGGAACGCTTCCCCGACGTCAAGCCGTGGAACGTCGAACTGTTCGGCGGTTCTCCGGACGACAACAACGCGTTCTTCTTCTACGACGGCGCAATGTCCGTTCTGCAGCCCCTGATCGACAGCGGCGACATCGTCGTCAAGTCCGGCCAGATGGGCATGGACCAGGTCGGCACCCTGCGCTGGGACGGCACCGTCGCCCAGGCCCGCATGGAAAACCTGCTCTCCTCGACCTACACTGAAGACAAGCTGAACGGCGCTCTTTCGCCGTATGACGGCCTGTCCATCGGCATCCTGTCGGCTCTCAAGGGCGTAGGCTACGGCTCCGGCGACCTGAAGATGCCGATCGTCACCGGTCAGGACGCAGAACTGCCTTCGATCAAGTCGATGCTCGCCGACGAGCAGTATTCGACCGTTTTCAAGGACACGCGCGAACTCGCCAAGGTCGCCGTTTCGATGGTTGATGCCATCATGAGCGGCAAAACCCCGGAGATCAACGACGAGAAGACCTACAACAACGGTGTCAAGGTCGTTCCGTCCTACCTGCTGAAGCCGGTCGCACTCGACAAGGCCAATGCCAAGGACGTCCTCGTCGGCGCCGGCTACTACACGGCCGAGCAGATCGACAACTAATCCTTGCGATCATGGCGGGTCCGCGACCTTCGCGGACCCGTTTTTGTATCATACGCGTTGAGGGAGCTTGCGCCGCCGGCTGTACATTGGTCGCCCGCCTGCGCTGGAATTCTGCACATGGACAACATCATTCTCGAGATGCGTAGCATCATCAAGACGTTTCCCGGGGTCAAAGCCCTGGACAACGTCAACCTCAAGGTTCGCGAAGGCGAAATCCACGCTCTGGTCGGAGAAAACGGCGCCGGCAAGTCGACCTTGATGAAGGTCCTGAGCGGCGTCTACCCTGCCGGCACCTATGAGGGCGAAATCCATTACGACGGCAAGGTCCGTCATTTCGGCACCATTTCCGACAGCGAGGAACTGGGCATCATCATCATCCACCAGGAGCTGGCCCTCGTGCCGCTGCTGTCGATTGCTGAAAACATCTTTCTCGGCAACGAGGTCGCCGTCAACGGCGTGATCAACTGGCCGCAGACCTTTGCACGGACCAAGGAGCTTCTCGCGAAGGTGGGCCTCAAGGACGCTCCGAGCACACGCATCACGGACATCGGCGTCGGCAAGCAGCAGCTCGTCGAGATCGCCAAGGCGCTTTCCAAGAAGGTTCGCCTGCTCATCCTCGACGAGCCGACGGCATCCCTCAACGAAAATGACTCCGATGCTCTGCTCAACCTGCTGATGGAATTCCGCAAGCAGGGCATGACGTCGATCATCATTTCCCACAAGCTGAACGAGATCCGCAAGGTCGCCGACCAGATCACCATCCTGCGCGACGGCACCACCGTCGAGACCCTCGACTGTCATACACAGGAAATCAGCGAAGACCGGATCATCAAGGGCATGGTCGGTCGCGACATGGAAGACCGCTATCCACCGCGCGAGCCGAAGATCGGCGACGTGCTGCTCGAAGTGAAAAACTGGAACGTCTTCCACCAGAACCACCGCGACCGGCAGTTCCTGCACGACGTCAATTTCAACGTCCGTGCCGGCGAGGTCGTCGGCATTGCCGGCCTTATGGGGGCCGGACGTACCGAAACCGCCATGAGCATCTTCGGACGGTCCTGGGGCCACAAGATCACCGGTGAGGTGCTGATGCGCGGCAAGCCGGTCGACGTGAGCACGATCCCGAGGGCGATCGACGCCGGCCTCGCCTACGTGACCGAAGACCGCAAGCAGCTCGGGCTCGTGCTGCAGAACAACATCGTCAAGAACACGACGCTCGCCAATCTCGATGACGTCTCGAAGAGCGGCGTCATCGACGAGCGCAAGGAAGCGCAGGTCGCGTCGGGCTACCGCAACAAGCTGCGCATCCGGTCGCACTCGATCTACCAGGAAGCCGTCAATCTTTCGGGCGGCAACCAGCAGAAGGTCGTGCTGTCGAAATGGCTGTTCACCAACCCTGAAGTCCTCATCCTCGACGAGCCGACCCGCGGCATCGACGTGGGGGCGAAATTCGAAATCTATACCATCATCAACCAGCTTGCCGCCGAGGGAAAAGGCATTCTGATGATCTCATCGGAAATGCCCGAGTTGCTCGGCACCTGCGACCGCGTCTACGTGATGAACGAAGGCCGCATCGTCGCCGAACTTCCGAAGGGAGAAGCAAGCCAAGAGTCCATCATGCGTGCCATCATGCGCTCTGGGGAGAAACGCTAAATGACCACCGAAACAAGAACCGAAACCCCCAAGATCTCCGTGGGCGACTACCTCCGTCACAACATCCGGGAATACGGCCTTCTGCTGGCGCTCGTCGTCATTATGCTGCTGTTCCAGTTCCTGACCGGTGGCGTTCTGTTCAAGCCCGTCAACATCACCAACCTGGTGCTGCAGAACTCCTTCATCGTCATCATGGCGCTCGGCATGCTGCTCATCATCGTGGCAGGCCATATCGACCTCTCGGTCGGCTCGATCGTCGCCTTCATTGGCGGCATATCGGCGATCATGCTGGTGAAGTGGGGGTGGCATTTCTCACTCGTCGTACCGCTGTGTCTGGTGCTCGGCGGCCTGATGGGCGCGGCCCAGGGCTACTGGGTTGCCTACCAGAAGATCCCGTCCTTCATCGTGACGCTCGCCGGCATGCTCGTCTTCCGCGGCCTGACCTACGTGGCCCTCGGAGGCCGCCCGATCGGTCCGTTCCCGAAGGAATTCACGCTTCTTTCGACCGGCTTCATTCCGGATTTCCTGTCGGTCACCGACCCGGGCACAAGCCTGATCAAGAACTACGTAGCCCTGCTCGTCGTCTTCGCGCTTGTCGCTCTCGCGATCTATTCCGGCCTGAAGAACCGCCGTCTCAACGAGCAGCACGGCACCGAGAACGAACCCTTCGTCTTCTTCATCGTGCAGATGGCGATCATCAGCGCCGTCGCGCTCTTCCTCGGCTTCCAGCTCGCGACCTATCGCGGCCTGCCGAACGTGCTCATCATCATGGGCGTCCTGATCGCGCTCTATTCCTTCGTCACCAATCGCTCGACGATCGGACGCCGCATCTATGCGCTCGGCGGCAACGAGAAGGCGGCGAAGCTCTCGGGCATCAACACCGAGCGGCTGACCTTCTACGCCTTCGTGAACATGGGCGTTCTCGCCGCACTCGCCGGCATGATCATCGCGGCCCGCCTGAATTCGGCGACCCCCAAGGCCGGCGTCGGGTTCGAACTCGACGTCATCGCGGCCTGCTTCATCGGCGGTGCCTCGGCGTCCGGCGGAGTGGGCAAGATCACAGGAGCGGTGATCGGCGCCTTCATCATGGGCGTGATGAACAACGGCATGTCGATCATGGGGATCGGCATCGACTACCAGCAGCTGATCAAGGGCCTCGTGCTCCTCGCGGCTGTCTATTTCGACGTCTACAACAAGAACAAAGCAGTCTGAGGATAGGCCTATGTTTCTCTCGCAATTGAAGACTGGCGGCGTGGTTTGCCGCCAGGGTGACGCCGCGCGTCTCGTTCCCGGCTTCGCCTCAACCTACGAACTCGCCAAAGCGGCAGTCGCAGCCAAGGCTCCGCTTGCCGCGATCATCGAGCGCCAGGGAACGGGCGATGCAGTCGATCTCGCCGCACTCGCCGCGGCAGGCAAGCTCGACTGCCCGGTTCGTCATCCGGACCCGGCGCACATGTATCTCACTGGTACAGGCCTCACTCACACCGGCTCCGCTTCTGCGCGCGACAGCATGCACACCGATACCGCGGGCATGAGCGACTCCATGAAGATGTTCCGCATGGGCATCGAAGGCGGCAAACCGAAGCCGGGTGAGACCGGCGTCCAGCCGGAATGGTTCTACAAGGGCACCGGTGTCGAAGCCGTTGCGCCGGGCGGCGACCTCGTCTCCCCCTCCTTCGCGCTCGACGGCGGCGAGGAACCGGAACTTGCCGGCTACTACATCATCGGCGAGGACGGGACGCCCTTCCGCATCGGCTTCTCGGTCGCCAACGAATTTTCCGATCACGTCACCGAAAAGATCAACTATCTTTACCTTGCCCATTCCAAGCTCCGGCCGGCAGCCTTTGGCCCGGAGCTCATGGTCGGCGCCCTGCCCGACCATGTCGAGGGTACGTCACGCATCCTGCGCGACGGCAAGACCGTCTGGGAAAAGCCCTTCCTCTCCGGAGAGGCGAACATGTCCCACACGATCGCGAACCTCGAATACCATCATTTCAAGTATGCGCTGTTCCGCCAGCCGGGGGACCTCCACGTGCATATGTTCGGAACCGCCACGCTTTCCTGCGCGGACGGTTTCGTGACGAAGGAAGGCGACATCTTCGAAATTGAAGCGCCGCAATTCGGTCTGCCGCTGCGCAACCGGCTCGTTCGTGCAGCGGAGCAACCCGTCACCGTCAACATGCTCTGAGGGCTTTCCGCCAGTCGGGCGGCAGGCTCTCCCAGAAAGAGACAGAGAAAACGTCATGAGTGCTTTCAAACCGGCGGCCTGGCCCCGCAAACTTCGATCCCAACACTGGTTCGGCGGCACCAGCCGCGATTCCATCTATCACCGTGGCTGGCTGAAGAATCAGGGCCACCCCCATGATCTCTTCGACGGACGTCCGGTCATCGGCATCCTCAACACCTGGTCGGATCTGACCCCCTGCAATGGCCATCTGCGCGAACTCGCCGAGAAGGTGAAGGCGGGTGTCTGGGAGGCCGGCGGCTTCCCGGTCGAAATTCCGGTCTTCTCGGCGTCGGAGAACACGTTCCGTCCGACCGCGATGATGTTCCGCAACCTCGCCGCGCTCGCGGTCGAGGAAGCGATGCGCGGCCAGCCGATCGATGGCGCGGTGCTGCTCGTCGGTTGCGACAAGACCACGCCGTCGCTGGTGATGGCCGCCGCCTCCACCGACCTGCCGTCGATCGTCGTCACCGGCGGTCCGATGCTGAACGGCTATTTCCGCGGCGAGCGCGTCGGCTCCGGCACGCATCTCTGGAAATTTTCCGAAGCGGTGAAGGCCGGCGAGATGACCCAGGAGGAATTCCTGGAAGCCGAGGCCTCGATGTCGCGCAGCTCCGGCACATGCAACACCATGGGCACGGCGTCCACCATGGCCTCCATGGTCGAGGCTCTCGGCATGGCGCTCTCCGGCAATGCCGCGATCCCTGCCGTCGACAGCCGCCGCAAGGTCATGGCCCAGCTCTCCGGCCGCCGCATTGTCCAGATGGTGAAGGACGACCTGAAGCCCTCTGACATCATGACGAAGAAGGCCTTCGAAAACGCGATCCGCGTCAACGGTGCGATCGGCGGCTCCACCAACGCGGTGGTCCACCTGCTCGCCATGGCCGGCCGCGTCGGCATCGACCTTTCGCTCGACGACTGGGACCGCCTCGGCCGCGACATTCCGACCGTCGTCAACCTGATGCCGTCCGGCGAATACCTGATGGAAGAGTTCTTCTACGCGGGCGGCCTGCCGGTGGTCATCAAGATGCTCGGCGAAGCGGGCAAGCTGCACAAGGACGCGCTGACCGTCTCCGGCGGCCCGATCTGGGATGAGGTGAAGGACGTCAGGAACTGGAACGACGACGTCATCCGTCCGGTTGAACGGGCGCTAACCCAGCAGGGCGGCATCGTCGTTCTGCGCGGCAACCTCGCGCCGAAGGGCTGCGTCTTGAAGCCGTCGGCGGCCTCCCCGCACCTCATGAAGCATCGTGGCCGCGCCGTGGTCTTCGAGGACATCGACGACTACAAGGCCAAGATCAACGACGAGAGCCTCGACATCGACGAAACCTGCGTCATGGTCATGAAGAATTGCGGTCCGCGTGGTTATCCGGGCATGGCCGAGGTCGGCAACATGGGCCTGCCGCCGAAGGTGCTGCGCAAGGGCATCACCGACATGGTGCGTATTTCCGACGCCCGCATGTCCGGCACCGCCTACGGCACCGTTCTCCTCCACACTTCGCCGGAAGCCGCCCGCGGTGGTCCGCTCGCGATCGTCAAGAACGGCGACTTCATCGAAATCGACGTCGACGCTCGCCGCGTGCACCTCGACATCTCGGACGAGGAGATGCAGCGCCGTCTCGCCGACTGGCGTCCTTCCGTCGAACCGCCGGCAAGCGGTTATGCCCGCCTCTACCACGACCATGTGGAGGGCGCGGACACCGGTGCCGATTTCGACTTCCTGAAGGGTTGCCGCGGCGCGCCCGTCGGCCGCGACTCGCACTGAGGAGAAGGATATGTCCAAGCGTATTTCGCTGGCGCTTGTCGGCATCGGCAAGATCGCCCGGGACCAGCATATTCCGTCGATTGCCGGCGGCGAGGATTTCGAACTCGCCGCCGCAGTGAGCCGGCACGGCAAGATCGACGGCGTCGAGAACTTCGAGGATTTCGACGCCTTCCTGAAGGCTCGCCCGGACGTACAGGCAGTCTCGCTCTGCACGCCGCCGGAAGTCCGCTTCGACATGGCACGCAAGGTGATCGAGGCGGGCCGCGACGTCCTCCTCGAAAAGCCGCCAGCGACCACGCTCGGCGAAGCTGAGGCCCTGGCCGCGATGGCATCTGCCGCCGGCGTCACGCTTTTCGCCACCTGGCATTCGCGCTTCGCGCTCGGCGTCGAACCAGCACGGCAGTGGCTCTCCGGCAAGACGATCCGGTCCATCTCGATCGTCTGGAAGGAAGACGTGCGTCGCTGGCATCCCGGCCAAGCATGGATCTGGGAAGCGGGCGGGTTCGGCGTCTTCGATCCGGGCATCAACGCCCTCTCGATCCTCACCGCCATCGTTCCCGGTGCGATCGTCGTGAATCAGGCCGCCCTGTCCTTCCCCGCGAACCGACAACAGCCGATCGCCGCTTCGCTTTCCATGGCGAGCGCGGCCGGCGCCCCGATCAGCGCCGAGTTCGACTGGCGCCAGGAAGGTCCGCAGACCTGGGACATCACGGTTGAGACGGACGGCGGTGAAGTTCGGCTTTCAAAGGGCGGAGCCGAGCTCTATATAGACGGGGCATTGGCATCGTCCGGCCCGGACCGAGAATATCCCGGCATCTATGATCGTTTTGCGGCGCTCGTCCGCGCGCGGCAGAGCGATGCCGATTTCCAGCCGTTGCGGCTCGTGGCCGATGCCTTCCTGCGCGGCAGCCGTCAGGACGTGGACGCCTTCCACGACTGAGGCGATCGCCAACGACGAATATGACGCGGGTGGAATTCGGCACGCTGTGCCGGATTTCCTTCGCCATGACGCAAAGCGAAGACAAAAGGATGATGCGATGACATTCGAATTCACTAGAAAGCACCTCATTGCCGGCGAGTGGGTAGCGGGCAACGGAACCTTCGCTTCCTCCCCTGCGCACGGGCCGGTACGCGACTTCGCCGCCGGCACGCCCGAGCTCGTCGACCGTGCGGCACGCGCCGCCGAGGAAGCCTTCCTGACCTACGGCTACTCCACCCGCGAGGAGCGCGCCGTCTTCCTCGAAGCCATCGCCGAGGAAATCGACAAGCTCGGCGACGAGATCACCGAGATCGGCACGCAGGAAACTGGCCTGCCGCAGGCGCGCCTCGTCGGCGAACGCGGCCGCACCGTCGGCCAGCTCCGGCTCTTCGCCTCCCATATCCGCAATGGCGACTATCTCGACCGCCGGCACGACGAAGCCCTTCCCGACCGTCAGCCGCTGCCGCGTCCGGAAATCTTCCTGATGCAGCGCCCGATCGGCCCCGTCGCCGTTTTCGGCGCCTCGAACTTCCCGCTCGCCTTCTCGACGGCTGGCGGCGATACGGCTGCCGCTCTCGCGGCCGGTTGCCCCGTCGTCGTCAAGGGTCACGGCGCGCACCCGGGCACGGGTGAAATCGTCGCCCACGCGATCCATGCCGCCATCAAGCGGCTCGGCCTGCATCCCGGCGTCTTCTCGCTCGTCCAGGGCGGCAAACGCGATGTCGGCGAAGCGCTCGTCCAGCATCCGCTGATCCGCGCCGTCGGCTTCACCGGTTCGCTCGCCGGCGGCCGCGCACTCTTCGATCTCTGCGCCCGCCGTCCCGATCCGATCCCGTTCTTCGGCGAACTCGGTTCGGTCAACCCGATGTTCCTGCTGCCGAACGCACTCTCGGCACGCGGCGAAGCGATCGCCAAGGGCTGGGTCGGTTCGCTCACCATGGGCGCAGGCCAGTTCTGCACCAATCCGGGCATCGCCGTCCTGATCGAAGGTCCGGCAAGCGAAGCCTTCGTCGCGACCGCCAAGCGGGAACTCGAAGGCGTCGGTGCCCAGACCATGCTGACCGACGGCATTGCCGAGGCCTATCGCTCCGGCGCGAAGCGCATCGAGGGTTCGACCGGCGTCCAGGCGGTTCTGACCTCTACCTGCGACCTGCGCAATGCCACACCGTACCTCTTTGCCACCACCGGCAAGGCCTGGCTGGAAAACCATGAACTCGGCGAGGAGGTCTTCGGTCCGCTCGGACTCGTCGTGACGGTGACCAGCGAGGAAGAGATGGTGAAGGTCGCCGGCAGCCTCGCCGGACAGCTCACCTGCACGCTGCATCTGGACGAGCCCGATACCACGCTCGCCCGCCGGCTGATGCCGATCCTCGAGCGCAAGGCCGGCCGCGTCCTCGCAAACGGCTTCCCGACCGGCGTCGAGGTCTGCGACGCCATGGTTCACGGTGGCCCCTACCCGGCCTCCACCAACTTCGGCGCCACCTCCGTCGGCACGCTGTCGATCCGGCGTTTCCTGCGGCCGGTTTCCTACCAGAACCTGCCGCACGCAATCCTGCCGGAAGACCTCCACTGAAGGCCGGGAGCGCGCATCGTGACGGACACCGAAGCTGAGAAGACGACGGCCGGCGCGTTCTGCGCGCTCGCCGACTGGGGAACGAGCAATTTCCGCCTCTGGGTCGTCGACCGGGCCGGCAACGTGCTCGGACGGCGGCAGTCGGACGAGGGGCTTCTCGCCTGCGCCGACGGTCGTTTCGCCGCGGTGCTCGAGAGCCATCTCGCCGCCCTCGGTGCTTCCGCCGACCTGCCGGTCGCGATCACCGGCATGGCCGGCGCTCGCACCGGCTGGCGCGAGGCCCCTTACGTCGAAACCCCGGCTGCGCTCGATGCGCTCTACAGAGAGGCCGTGACGCCAGCGGGCGTCACCCGGCCGGTCTTCATCCTGCCCGGCGTCTGCCAGCGCACGACCGGCCCCTTCGACGTAATGCGCGGCGAGGAAACCCAGCTTGCCGGCGCCGTCGAGAGCGGTCTTGCCGACGGCATCTTCTGCCTCCCCGGCACCCATTCGAAATGGGTCGAGCTGAAGGGCGGCAGGATCGCCGCCTTCCGCACGGTGATGACCGGCGAGCTGTTCGATCTTCTCAGCCGGCATTCGATCCTCAAGCATTCGATCGGTGAGGACATCGCCTTCACCGCCGACGACAGTGGCTTCACCGCCGGCGTCGCGGAGGCGCTTGCCGACGGCTTCGCGCTCTCCGCCCATCTCTTTTCGATCCGCGCTGCGGGTCTTCTCGGCGGCGATGGGCCCAAACCCGCGGCACGGCTCTCCGGCATGCTGATCGGCGCCGAGATTGCGGCGACCCGTACCTTCCTGCCGCAGGGCATGACGGTGCATCTCGTCGGCTCGGCACGGTTGACCGCACTCTACGGCCGGGCGCTCGAGATCGCCGGCACGCAGTCGCGCCTGCTCGACGGCGAGGACCTGGTCCGCAAGGGCCTGTTCGCCGCCGCATCTTCGCTCTTCCAAAGCTCCGAGGTGTCTCGATGACCCGTCCGACCGTCTCCTGGCCGAAACTCGACCGCAATCTCGTCGCGATCCTGCGCGGGATCACCACGGCGGAGGTCGACGGTGTCATCGCCGCCCTCGTGGAAGCCGGCTTCGAGGCCATCGAAATCCCGCTCAACTCGCCCAACCCCTTCGCCTCCATCGAGAAGGCGCGGAAGCTCGCGCCCGCCTCCTGCATGATCGGCGCCGGGACCATGCTTGCGCCGGAGGATGTCGACCGTCTGGCGGACGTCGGCGGCAATCTCGTCGTCACCCCGAACACCGACCCCGCCGTCATCCGCCGCGGCGTCGAGCACGGCATGGTGACCATGCCCGGTGCCTTCACCGCGACCGAGGCGCTCGCCGCGATCAAGGCCGGCGCAGCGGCGATCAAGTTTTTCCCCGCCAACGTGCTCGGCCCGCAGGGCATCGGCGCGATCAGGGCCGTCCTGCCGCCGGAAATCCCGCTCGGCGCCGTCGGCGGTGTGACCGAAGGGGATTTCGCAGCCTATATGCGGGTCGGAGTCCGCTGCTTCGGCCTCGGCTCGAACCTCTACAAGCCGGGCGATGCGGCCGATGTCGTGAAGACGCGGGCAACCGCGCTCGTCCGCGCCTATGACGAGGCGTAGGCGACACAGCGCTGAACCGTCAGAGCCTCTATGCTCAGGCGCTCGGCTGCGGCCGGCTGAGAACGAAGGCTGCGCAGGCAAGCAGAATGACGCCGATCAGAAGCTTCAGCCAGACCATAGGGGGCCCGGCGAAGAGCACGATGCCGTAGCTGACGGCCATCAGGCTGACCGACGCGAGCTTTGCCGGTCGCGAGATCGCGCCCTGCCGCCGCCAGTCGAGCAACGGCTTGCCGTAGCGGGGATGGTCGAGCAGCCATTGCTCAAAGCGAGGCGAGGATCGGGCAAACAGCGCTGCAGCCAGGATCATGAAGGGCGTGGTGGGCAGCACCGGCAGGAAGATGCCGACGATGCCGACCGCAACCATGATCCAGCCAAAGCCAATGAGGACGATGCGCATAGGTTTTCCTCGACGTGATGCCCGCACTATGTAGGCAACGCCCTTGCAGGGTCAAATACCCCGGAAGGCTCTCTCAGCCGTCCTTCCCCTTGTCCTTTTCCGCTCCGCCGCCGAGATCCTTCATCGGCGGCATGTCGCGCTCGGCGTTCAGCACATCCGGCATCAGGAACTCCGTCGGGCGTTCGCTGCCGGAGTGGTAAACCGCCGACTTGCCGCCGTAACGCAGGATGCCGAGACGCGCCAGCGTCCTGAGCAGGCCGTCGAACCAGCCTGCAGAGTGAGCTTCTTCGGGTTTCGCCATGATCGTACCTCCAGAAAGGAGAATGTGCGGGCCATGCCGCACAATGACAAGTTGCGCCCGCAGTCAAAGCTGCGCAAGCGAAAATGCGCTAGCGGACGTCGGAAGGCTGCGGCAGAACGCCGACATGGAGCGGCGGCCCTGGTCGGCGTGGAACGCCCTGCCGCGATATGCGTTCCGTGAGACACGCAACCGATACCTGTGGCAGGAGAGCCATCCGGGGCGTATGATGGGCGTTGTTGATGGCGCCGTCGTGAACCAACCAGTAATGCGGGAGACAGCCTATGGCACGTGAGCCTGTAGAAGCCGCCGATTTGCCTGAACTTTCCATCTCTCCGGAAAAAGTCTGCTTCATCGTCGTAAAGGCGCGGGAATTCGACGCCAAGGACGAGCAGACGATCCCGGATCCAGCGTCCAATGCGTCGGACGACCACATGTACTCGGTGCTCGAGGATAATCCCGACGACCCGGTCGTCGAGGAGATCACCGCACTGATTGGCGACATGAACATCGACGAGCAGGTCGATCTCGTGGCGCTTGCCTGGCTCGGGCGCGGCGACGGCACGATCGCGGAATGGGCAGACATCCGTGCCGAGGCTGCACGGGCGCACAACAACAAGACCGCCGAATACCTGCTCGGCCTGCCGCTTCTCGCCGACTATCTGGAAGAGGCGCTCTCGCAGTTCGACATGTCCTGCGCCGATTTCGAGCTCGGCCGCCTCTGAGCGGACCGACAACACCTGAGCTGTAGAGAGCGGGCACCGATGGCGCCCGCCCTGATTTGGGTTACCGCTCAGTCCGGGGTCACGGCCGAGGCATACGGCCCCTTCTCGCCGTCATGCTCGACAAAGCGAACCTTGGCCCCTTCGCCCAGCGCGCCCCAGTTTTCGGTAGTCATGCTCTCGCGCCGGAAAAAGTATTCCCGGCCGTCTGCGCCGAGGATGAAGCCGAAGCCCTCGTCCGGGACGACGCGGGCGACAGTTCCCCGCATCGCGACCGGATGCTCCTTCACCCGATAGGAGGTCATCTTGCGGACAACGTCCTCAAGCTGGCGCTGTGCCGCGTCGAAACTGTCGCGGATCGCGACGAGAACGTCTTCGTGAGCATGGTTCTCCTCCGCCTCGCGGCCGACGACAATCTCGCGGCCGGGGACGTTGATATTGACCCGGACGTGGTAGATCTTACCCTTCTGGCTGTGCCTGTGCGGAGCCTCGATCAAGACGCTGCAGGACGTGATGTGGTCGTGAAAGCGCCCGAGGCGCTCGATCCTTTCGTGCACGGCAGCTTCGACCGCTTCCGAATGGTCCATGCCTCGGAACGTGACGCGGGGTGTGACTTCCATAACTGTTCTCCAGACGCTGTTGCCGGTACGATGGCGGCAGAGCCGCGACAGGCTGAGGCCACCCCGGCAGGTGACCGGCCCCGATGGACGGGCCGTCAATCCGGGCCGCGCCCAGCCTCCCATTCATCCTGTTCTTCTTCGGCAAGAAGCACATCCAGGATCTTTGCAGCCGCGCTCTCGGGCGGCAGATTTCGTTCGGGCGTCGTCTCGTCGTCGCCCATCGACCATACCTTGGCCTGTTCGAGCGCTGCGATATCGCCGCCGCAGGCAAGTATTTCCGTGATCTTCCAATCGGGGAGGTTGCCGCAGACGCGGCGGATGTCGCTGCTGGTGAGCTGTGATTGTGACACCATGTCGGCATTCCTTTCTCAACCACGTTGACTAGAATGGAAGCGCCGTTTGCGCATCGACGTATTGATCAAGGTCAAGTCGACCCCCGTCAATATCTGCATGATTTCTAAAATTTACTGTTTTGCAAGGCGGCAGTCCACTCGGGAACCTGGAAATGAGGCTTTTCCTCTGCGGCGATGTGATGACCGGGCGCGGGATCGACCAGATCATGCCACGCCATTGCGACCCTGAGATCCACGAGCCCTATATGCGCTCTGCGCTCGGCTATGTCGGGCTCGCCGAGCAGAGATCGGGACCGATCCCGCGAGCCGTCCCGCCCGACTATATCTGGGGCGACGCGCTCGCGGATATCGAGGAGCGAAAGCCCGACGTCCGCATCGTCAATCTCGAGACCAGCGTGACCGACCGCGGAAGCCCTGAACCGAAGGGCATAAACTACCGCATGCATCCCGCAAACGTGACCTGTCTCACCGCCGCCGGCATCGACTGCTGCGTGCTCGCCAACAACCACATCGGCGACTGGGGAACGGTGGGAATGACGGACACGTTGTTCAGCCTGCAGGAGGCGAAGATCACGATCACGGGCGCCGGCATGGACGAAGAAGCCACCAAACGGCCGACCATTCTCGATCGCGGCGCAGACGGCAGGCTCCTCGTCTTCGCCTATGCCTTTCCGTCGAGCGGCGCGCCGCTCACCTGGGCAACAGGAAGGCACCGCCCCGGCGTCAATCTGCTGAACGGCCCCGGCCCGGAGAGCGCCGCACAGGTCGCAGGCGAGATCGCCGCCTGGCGGAGGCCGGGCGACACCGCTCTGCTCTCGCTCCACTGGGGCCCCAACTGGGGCTACGGCATCGCCGAGGCGCATCGCGCCTTCGCTCATCGGGTCATCGAGGAGGCGAACGTCGATATCCTACACGGACACTCGTCGCACCATCCGATCGCAATCGAAATCCATCGGGGGCGACCGATCCTCTACGGCTGCGGCGACTTCATCAACGATTACGAAGGCATCGGCGGCAACGAGGAATACCGCCCGGAACTCGTGCTCGGCTATGTGCTGGACTACGATATCGCGCACGGGCTGCGCGCACTGGAAGCCCTGCCCTACCGCCTGCGGAAATTCCGCCTCGAACGCGCGTCGGCGGAAGACGTCGAGTGGCTGGCGGCGCGGCTCGACCGGGAATGCCAACACTTCGGGCACCGGGTCCAAACAAGCGACCGGAGTTCGCTGACGTTCCTTCCGTGACCGGACGCGCCTCAGCGCTGCCACAGAATCTCGTTGACCTCGAGAGGCACGGCGAGGTCGGGATGGAAGGGGATGATCCGTGCTGTGAAATCCGACACCGGCCGATCTGCCGGCGCACGGACCGAATAGAGATTCCAGCCGCCCGAGGTCGCGGCCGGCGGGGCGCGATCCATGACCGCCGTGAAAACGGGCCACGCTGCCGTCGCGTCGGCATAGAGCTCGACGCGAACAGACTCGGCTGGAAGGTCGTCGAGATAGACCTCGGCAGAGAAGATATGCTCGTTCTCGGACGAGTTCGAGCGGACATCGCCGAAATGAACATGCGGCCAGCAACGGCGGAGCTCAGTCTTCCACCGGCAGAGCGCATGCGCGAGGTCGCCGCCATCCGCCGAGCGTGCGGCAAAGGCCCGAGCACCGGGCAGATAGATGTCCTCGGTATATTCCCGCACAACCCTGTTGGCAGAAAAGTGCGGGGTCAGCCGCGCCATGCTTTCGCGGATGCGATCGACCCAGCGCAGCGGGACGCCCGAGGCATCGCGTTCGTAAAATTCCGGAACGATGTCGCGCTCGAGGTGCTCGTAGAGCTCTGCCGCCTCACGCCGGTCGAGATCGGCAAAATCCTGGTGCTCGGCACCATCACCAATTGCCCAGCCGACCTCCGGAGTGAAAGCTTCCGCCCACCAGCCGTCGATTTCGGAGAGATTGAGCCCGCCATTGACGAGGATCTTCATCCCGCTCGTCCCGCTCGCCTCCCACGGACGGCGGGGCGTGTTGATCCAGACGTCCACCCCTTGCACCAGCACCTGAGCGAGCTGCATATCGTAGTCACGCAGGAAGACGACCCGTGAGCGAACCTCCGCCCGCCTGGCGAAGTCGATCCATCGCTTGATGAGCGCCTGTCCGGCGGCATCCCGCGGATGCGCCTTGCCGGCAACGACGAGCTGTACCGGCCGGCGCGTATCGGCAAGAAGGCGCAGCAGGCGTTCCTCGTCGGAGAGCAGGAGATCAGGACGCTTATAGGTGGCAAACCGCCGAGCGAAGCCGAGCGTCAGGGCGTCGGGATCGAAGATCGCGCGCGCCTCCTCGATCTCGCCCGAGGGAGTGCCATCCTCCGCCAGTTGACGGCAGCAACAGTCCCGCACCTTTGCGACCAGCTGCGCGCGTCCCGCCGCCCGCAGCTGCCAGATCCGCGCTGCCGGCACATCGCGTATCGCCGCCTCGTGCCCCGCGAGATCGCCGCGCCACCGCTCCTTGCCGGTCACCTCCGTCCAGAATGCGTCGGCCTCCGACGAATCCCAGGTCGGCACGTGGATGCCGTTGGTCACGTGCCCGACCGGAACCTCGCTTGCCGGCCAGCGGGGAAAGAGCGGTTGCAGCAGGACCTTGCTCACATCTTCGTGGAGGGCGCTGACGGCATTGACCGCGCCGCTCGCCCGCACCGCGAGATAGGCCATGTTGAACGGCTCGGCGGCATTCTGCGGATCGGATCGCCCGAGCGCCAGGAATTCGTCGAGAGAGAGCCCAAGCTTCCGCTCGGCGTAGTGGCGGAAGAAGCGGACGATCATCTCGGGAGGAAACCGGTCGACCCCCTCGGCAACCGCCGTGTGCGTCGTGAAGAGATTGCCGGCGCGCGTGGCAAGCAGCGCCTGGGCGAAAGGAACCCCATGGTCCTGCATGAAGAAGCGCGCCCGCTCCAGAGCCGCGAAGGCCGCATGGCCGTCGTTCATGTGGCAGATCTCGGGATCGAGACCGATTGCCCTCAGGAGCCGCCACCCGCCGATGCCGAGCAGCATCTCCTGTTTCAGGCGCGTTTCCGGGCCCTCTCCGTAAAGTTCGCCGGTGACGCAGCGGTAGGCGGGTGGATTGGCCGGATCATTGAGGTCGAGGAGGAAGAGCCGTGTGCGCCCCACCTGCACTTCCCAGGTTCTGGCCCAGAGCCTGTAGCCGGGCAGTTCCAGCTCCAGCCGCAGCCATTCGCCGCTCGGTTCGCGCAGCGGCCTGAGCGGCAACTGCTCCGGCTCGTTGACGGGATAGAGCGCCTCCTGCCGTCCGTCCGGCGTAATCGACTGGCGGAAATAGCCTCGCGCGTAGAGAAGCCCCACCCCGACCACCGGAACGCCGAGGTCACTCGCGGCCTTCAGCTGGTCGCCCGCGACATTGCCGAGACCGCCGGAATAGATCGGCAGCGCCTCGTCGAGCATGAACTCGGCGCTGAAATAGGCGACCGTCCGCAGCCCACTGCCCGGATGAGCCTCCTGGAACCACCCCGGCGCCAGCCGCAGCCGGCGCGATTCTGCAAGCTGTGCGGCCAGGTTTGCAGAGAACGCCCGGTCGGAGAGAAGTGCCCGGATGCGGTCGCGGGAGACGCTCCGCAGGATCGTCCACGGATTGCGCGAGAGCGCCCACATCTCCGCGTCGAGCGCCTGCCAGATGGCATCCGTTGCATGGTTCCAAGACCAGCGGATGTCGAGGGCGAGCTCCCGCAGCGCATCGAAGCCCTGATTGAATTCGGTCTCAGTCAGCACTCGTCCCTCCGCGTCGAAGGCGGTCGGTCGATCACCGCGTCGGCGCGGCTGACCCGACAGGGAATTCTAGCAGCATTCAGGGATTCGGCTATCCCGTTGAAATCGAAGGTTCCGCATACGACATCCGGTGGGCCTCCGCGCTTGCCGATTGACAATGCGCGGCATACCGCCTTAGCATTCGCCCATTCACCAGGGGGGTCCCGCCAAGGGGCTGAGATACTGCTGGGCGATCCCTGACAAGGGCAAGCAGCGCAGTGACCCGTTGAACCTGATCCAGTTCATACTGGCGTAGGGACGGTGCGAGCGCTGGCGTTGCGGGAATCCCGGTCCGGGATCTGTGCCGAGCGTTTTTCCATCATTCCAACACTGGAACTGGGTCTCCAAACGTCAAACCTTGGAGCCTCAACCATGAACATTGCCGCAACCAGACCGATACCGCAGGTGACGACCGGTCCCCTGCCCGCCTCGCGCAAGATCCACATCGAAGGAGAGCAGCACGGCGACATCCGCGTGCCGATGCGCGAGGTCGCCCTGCATCCGACCTCCGGCGAGCCGCCCGTCGTCCTCTACGACTCCTCCGGGCCCTACACGGATCCCTCCGCGACGATCGACATCAAGGCCGGACTGCCGCGCCTGCGCGAGCGCTGGATCGCCGCGCGCGGCGATGTCGAAACCTATGCCGGCCGGCATGTGCTGCCGGAAGACAACGGCTTTGCCTCCGGTGAGCGGCTGGTGCCGGAATTTCCGGTCCGCAACACGCCCTCGCGCGCGGAGAACGGCAAGGCCGTGACGCAGCTCGCCTATGCGCGCGCCGGCATTATCACGCCGGAAATGGAATTCGTCGCCATCCGCGAAAACCTCGGCCGCAAGGCGGCCAAAGAAGTGCTTGCCCGGGATGGCGAAAGCTTCGGCGCGCACATCCCAGATCATGTGACACCGGAATTCGTTCGCCAGGAGATCGCCGCCGGCCGGGCGATCATCCCCGCCAACATCAACCACCCGGAAAGCGAGCCGATGATCATCGGCCGGAACTTCCTCGTGAAGATCAACGCCAACATCGGCAACTCTGCCGTCACCTCCTCGATGGAGGAAGAGGTCGAGAAAATGGTCTGGGCAATCCGCTGGGGCGCCGACACCGTGATGGACCTCTCCACCGGCCGCAACATCCACAACATCCGCGAGTGGATCGTCCGCAATTCGCCGGTGCCGATCGGTACCGTGCCGCTCTACCAGGCGCTCGAAAAGGTCGGCGGCATCGCCGAGGACCTGACCTGGGAGCTCTACCGCGACACGCTGATCGAGCAGGCGGAACAGGGCGTCGACTATTTCACCATCCATGCCGGTGTCCGGCTCCACTACATCCCGCTCACGGTCAACCGCGTGACCGGGATCGTGTCCCGCGGCGGTTCGATCATGGCGAAGTGGTGCCTGCATCACGACAGGGAGAGCTTCCTCTACGAGCATTTCGAAGAAATCTGCGACATCTGCCGCGCCTACGACGTCTCCTTCTCGCTCGGCGACGGTCTGCGCCCCGGCTCGATCGCCGACGCCAACGACGCCGCACAGTTCGCCGAACTGGAGACGCTGGGCGAACTCACGCAAATCGCCTGGGCGAAGGATTGCCAGGTGATGATCGAAGGCCCCGGCCATGTCCCCATGCACAAGATCAAGGAGAACATGGACAAGCAACTGAAGACCTGCGGCGAGGCGCCGTTCTACACGCTCGGGCCGCTCACAACCGACATCGCCCCGGGCTACGACCACATCACCTCCGGCATCGGTGCGGCGATGATCGGCTGGTTCGGCACCGCCATGCTCTGCTACGTCACGCCCAAGGAGCATCTGGGTCTCCCCGACCGCAACGACGTGAAGGTGGGCGTCATCACCTACAAGATCGCCGCCCACGCCGCCGACCTCGCCAAGGGCCACCCCGCCGCGCAGGTCCGCGACGACGCGCTGTCGCGCGCCCGCTTCGAATTCCGCTGGGAGGACCAGTTCAATCTCTCCCTCGATCCCGATACCGCGCGCTCGATGCACGACGAGACCCTGCCGAAGGAGGCGCACAAGGTCGCCCACTTCTGCTCCATGTGCGGTCCAAAGTTCTGCTCCATGCGCATCTCCCATGACCTTAGGGCAGAGGCACAGAAGGAAGGGCTGGAAGCCATGGCGGCGAAGTACCGCCAAGGCGGCGATCTCTATATGCCGGTCGCCAATGCGGCGGAAACGCAGCCGGGAGAGTGAGATGACGGTTTTGATCAAGGGGGCCGGCGTTGCCGGCCTCACCGCCGCCTTCGAACTGTCCCGTCGCGGCATCGCCGTCGAGGTGATGGATGCCGCCGAGAACGTCGGCACGGGTGCCTCCACCTATGCCGGCGGCATGCTCGCCCCGTACTGCGAACGCGAGGCGGCCGAGGAGGCCTTGCTCACGCTCGGCCTTTCCTCCGCCGACTGGTGGGCCGAGGCCGTCCCCGGCGAAGTAGCCCGCAAGGGCACCCTGGTCATCGCCGCCGGCCGTGACAGCGTCGAACTCGACCGCTTCGCCTCCCGCACACGGGGATACGAATGGGTCGGCAGCAACGCGATCGGTGAACTCGAACCGGATCTCGCCGGGCGCTTCGATCGCGCGCTGTTCTTCCCCGAAGAAGCCCATCTCGACCCGCGCAAGGCTATGACCGGGCTCTACGAGGCGCTGGTCGAGAAAGGCGTGCGCTTTCATCTCGGCAGCACCGAAGCGCCGACGGAGACGGCCTATTCGGCGGTCGTCGAATGCACCGGCGCGGCGGCGATCGGCTCGACGCCGGGACTGCGCGGTGTGCGCGGCGAGATGCTCTTCCTCGAAACCGCGGAGATCACCCTTTCGCGGCCGGTTCGCCTGCTTCATCCCCGCCACCCCCTCTACATCGTGCCGCGCGAGGATCATCGCTTCATGGTCGGGGCGACGATGATCGAGACGGACGACGACGGCCCGATCACCGCACGCTCGGTGATGGAGTTCCTCAACGCCGCCTACGCCGTTCATCCCGCCTTCGGCGAGGCCCGGCTCGTCGAGACGGGTGTCGGCGTCCGTCCTGCCTTCGTCGACAACCTGCCGCGGGTCCTCGAGCAAGAGGGCGGTTTTTCGATCGCCGGCATGCACCGCCACGGCTTCCTGCTCGCCCCCGCGATGGCGCAGCAGCTGGCCGACCGGATTTGTGCCGGCGGACATGAACAGCTCTACGCACAGGGAGCACTGCAATGACCTATATCGTGAACGGCGAGACCGTCGAAAGCGCCGCCGCGACGCTCGCCGACCTCCTCACCGTCCTCGAATACGAGGGCGAATGGCTGGCGACCGCCGTCAACGGCGAGCTCGTCCACCGTGAGGATCGCCCCGCCTGTCGGCTCGCCGACGGCGACCGCATCGAGGTCCTCTCGCCGATGCAGGGAGGCTGAGATGCTGAAACTCTACGGAACGCAGGTCTCCTCCCGCCTCCTCCTCGGCACGGCACGCTATCCTTCTCCCGCGATCCTCGCGGAAGCCGCGCGCCGCTCCGGCACGGAGATCGTCACGGTTTCGCTCAGGCGGGAGACCGCCGGCGGCCGGACGGGCGGCGCCTTCTTCGAACTCATTCGCGATCTCGGCGTCCGGGTGCTGCCCAACACCGCCGGCTGCCACAGCGTCTCGGAAGCCGTGCTGACGGCGAAGATGGCGCGCGATCTCTTCGACACCAGCTGGATCAAGCTCGAACTGATCGGCCACCACGACACCCTGCAGCCGGACCTGTTCCAGCTCGTCGAGGCGGCCCGTATCCTCTCCGCCGACGGTTTCGAGGTCTTCCCCTATACGACCGATGACCTGGTGGCGGGTGAACGGCTGCTTGCCGCCGGCTGCGAGGTCCTGATGCCCTGGTGCGCACCGATCGGCACTGCCGCGGGCCCGCAGAACATCTCCGGCCTGCGTGCAATGCGGGCGGAATTCCCGGACATTCCGCTCATCGTCGATGCCGGGATCGGCCGTCCGTCCCATGCCGCCGCGGTAATGGAACTCGGCTTCGACGCCGTCCTCCTCAATACCGCGGTCGCCGGCGCCGGCGATCCCCCGGCAATGGCCGAAGCCTTCGCGGAAGCCATCATCGCCGGCCGAAAGGCCCATCGCGCCGGGCTTCTTCCACCGCGCGACATGGCCGTTCCTTCGACGCCCGTCATCGGCAAGGGAGTCTTCGCATGAGGCTCGATCCTTTCTACCTGATCGTCGACAGCGCCGCATGGATCGAGCGCCTCGTGCCGCTCGGGGTCAAGCTCGTTCAGCTGCGCATCAAGGACATGCCGGAGGCAGCGCTGCGCGAAGACATCCGCCGTGCGCGCGCCCTCTGCGCGGGGGCGGGTTGCCAGCTGATCGTCAACGATTACTGGCAGATCGCCATCGACGAGGGATGCGATTTCGTGCACCTCGGTCAGGAAGACCTCGCCGACGCCGACATGGCGGCGATCCGCGCCGCCGGCATGAAGCTCGGCATCAGCACCCATGACGAGACGGAACTCGAAACGGCCCTTGCGGCGCAGCCTGACTATGTGGCGCTCGGCCCGGTCTACCCGACGATCCTGAAGCAGATGAAGTGGGCGCCGCAGGGCCTCGACCGGCTTTCGACATGGCGGCGACGGCTCGGCACGCTGCCGCTGGTGGCAATCGGAGGTCTCACCGTCGAGCGGCTCGAGGGCGTCTTTTCCCACGGGGCCGACAGCGCCGCCGTCGTCACGGACATCACCCGCCACCCGGACCCCGAGGCCCGCACGCGGGCGTGGATTGCCGCGACCGAGCGCTGGCCCGGGAGAGACTGACGCCAGGGGGAACTACAGTCCGAACGGATAGGTCTCCGGCACGCCTTCGTGTTCGGAATGGACCGTCAGCGGATGCACGGCCCGCGTCTCGTCGAACCAGACATAGGCGTGGAACTGGCCTGACAGCGACGCCTCGACATAGTGGCTACGGCGCTCCGTCTCCGGCCGGTAGATCACGCCGATCAGCCTTTCGAGCATCGGCGCCGCGAGCAGGTCCCGCAGCTCCCGGCGCTCACCAAAATCGAAGAGGGCGGGCGACAGGCCGGCGTCATGGAAGAGCCGTTCGTAACTCTCCTCCAGCGCCGGCCGCACGCTCTTGATCTCCATGTCGCCGTCCCAGTCGCTCGCCGCTGCGACCGTTCCGGAATGCGTCCCGAAGCCGATCAACGCCGCCTCCTCGCCGAACCGCCGCCGGCAGAGTTCGCCGAGGCTGAGCTCGCCATGAGCGCTGCCCAGTTCGGTATGTCGTGCATCCCCGACATGGGAATTGTGCGCCCACACCACCGCCCTGGCATTCGGTCCATGGGCATCGAGCATCCGTTCGAGCGTGTCGAACATCTGGGTGTCGCGGAGGTTCCAGGCTTCCGCGCCGCCATAGAACATGATGCGGTAATAGCGTTCGGCCGCCGCGACGAGGCGGGCGTTCTGCGCCGCATCGAGAAAGCCCTCGCGGTCATGCGGCTCATATTCGAGCTGCTTTTCCAGGAGGCTCCGGCACTGCTCGACCACGCTTTCCTCGCATTTGCGATAGGCTTCCGTCAGCACCGCGCGGCCGTAGGTCGAGGGATCGTGCTGCCACGGCGTGAGGCAGCCGTAATGCTCGCGGGCGGTGGCGGCCGCCGCCGGATCGACACTTTCCAGATAGGTGAGCACCGAGGCGATCGAGGCTGTCAGGTTATACATGTCGAGGCCGTAGAAGCGGCAGCATTCCGTGCGCGGACGCCCGCTGTTGTGGCGGCGCATCCAGGCGAAGAATTCCGCCATCTCGGCATTGCGCCACATCCAGACCGGGAAGCGCTCGAAAGGTGTCGGCTGGTCCGGCCGTGGCGGCAGGCCTCGCGCCTGCCGGTCGATCATCACCGCATCGGGCCAGTCTGCTTCGACGGCGACGATGGTGAAGCCGTGCTTCTCCACCAGATGGCGGGTGATCGCGCCTCGCGCGCGGTAGAATTCGGAGGTCCCGTGCGTCGCCTCGCCGAGCAGCACCACCCGCTTGTCGGCGAACCGGTCGAAGGCTGCAGCAAACCCCGTCTCGCCGGGCTCCGGCAGCGGCTCCGCCGCCGCGCGGATCGCCATTGCAAGCGATTGCCGGCGAGGGTCGGCGCCGGACGACCGGGATCCTGTTCCATGTCGGTCGGACATTCAGGCGACCTCCGTTCTCTCGGTGAACGATGCGGACCTAACGGCGCGGACGCCCGTAAAGCTCCCGTAGCTCGTTTTTGGCCGCCTCCAGCACCGCTTTTCGCTCCTCGGGCAGGTTTCTGCCCGCCCGGTTCAGATAGAACGTCAGCATCGACATCGCCGACCGGAACGGGCTGCTCTTGCGTCGCGAGGACGCCTCGGCGGAACCCTTCAGCGATTTCGCCACCGCCTTCGGATCATCCTTCAGGAAGACGTCCTCTTCCAGATCGAGCGCATTGCTGTGCTCCGTCACATCCTGGGACCATCGCTTGCGCTTCCGCTCGTCGCCGGCCATCGCCTGCCCTCCGCGGCTCGTCGTCTCGACTCCGGTCGAAGTCTATCACGAATCTAGCGCATGGTCCGCCCATCAAGCCTGTTCGTAAACGCGAAGAGCCGCCGGGGTGACCGGCGGCTCGAAGGGCGGAAGGCGACGGTCGCCGACGGTTATGCGGCGTAGGCACCCCGTTCGGTGCGGCCGTTGCCTTCCGGTAGCCGGAACTGGCTGACGAGATGCATGAGCGCGTCCGCCTCGCCGGCGAGCTGGCGCGTCGCAGCATTGGTCTCCTCGACCATGGCGGCGTTGCGCTGGGTCATCTGATCCATGGCGTTGACGGAAGAATTGACCTCCGCCAGCGCGTTCGACTGGTCGCGACTGGCCATGGCGATCATCGCAACGCGTTCGGAGACGGTGATGATGTTCGCCGAGATCTCGGAGAGCACCACACCCGTCTGCTGCACCAGCTTGGCGCCGGAGGAAACCTCGGTGCCCGACTTGTGGATCAAGTCCTTGATCTGCTGGGCCGCACCCGCCGAACGCTGCGCGAGCTCGCGCACTTCCTGTGCGACCACCGCAAAGCCCTTGCCGGCCTCGCCGGCGCGCGCCGCCTCGATACCAGCGTTGAGCGCGAGCAGGTTGGTCTGGAAGGCAATCTCGTCGATGACGTCGATGATCTGCACGATCTGGCCCGACGCGTCCTCGATCCGGCCCATCGCTGCGATGGCGTTGGCGACGACGACAGAGGAGGTGTCGGCACGGCTCTTGGTGTCGGCGACGATCACGTTGGCTTCCTCGGCCTGCTCGGCGGACGACTTGACGGTGACGGTGATCTCTTCGACGGAGGCGGCGGTTTCCTCGAGCGAGGCCGCCTGCTGTTCTGTCCGCTTGGCGAGATTGTCGGCGGCAGAACTCATCTCGGCCGCGTTGCGCTGAATCATGTAGGTGTTCGAGCGCACCTGCGTCATCGTTTCCTGCAGGCGTTGCAGCGACTGGTTGAAGTCGTTGCGAAGCTGCTCCAGGCGGCCGTGGAACGGCGTGTTGATGGTCTCGGAAATATCGCCCTGCGCAAGGCGGCCGAGACCCGCGGCGAGTGCCGCGACGGCGAACTCGATCTGGCGGTCGATCTGCTGCTTTTCGAGGTCGTTGCGGCGGCGCTCCTCCTCCGCCTCGGCGCGTTCGGCTTCGCTGCGGTGTTCGATCTCCATCTTCGAGAGCGCGTTCTGCTTGAAGACGCCGAGCGCACGCGCCATCTCGCCGATCTCGTCGACACGGCTTTCGCCGGTGATCTTGGTGTCGAGCACACCGTCGGCCAGCCGGCGCATCGCCGCGGTGATCTGGCCGATCGGGCCCTTGAAGGTGAGCACAAGGCCGATGCCGGCGAAGACGGAGATGATGATGCCGAGGGCGGTCGCGCTGATCGAGATCGAATTGGCCTCGCGACGATCGTTGCCGGCACTCTGCTTCTGCACCTCGGCGAAGGATGTCAGTTGTCCCCAGATGACCCCGAGGTCGGCCGCGGCTTCATCGAAGCGGGCCTTGCGCTCCTGGCTGACCTTGACGAGGTCGGCGCTCGCCTTCTCCATGGTACCGACGGCCGGCACGAGATCCTTCTCGAGTTCGGCGTAGAAGGGCAGATCCGACGCCGTTTCCTTGAGCTTGCCCATATCCTTGTGCATGGAAGCGAATTCCTGCTCCAGGCGCTTGCGGTTCTCTTCCGTCGGCGCGAGCAGGAAGCGGGCCATCATGATCTGGATCGAATAGCCCGACGTCATCAGCTGCCGGCCATCGTTGAGCACGGCCGTCGCCTTTTCGAGCGGCGCGTCGAGCTCACCGAACTTGATGGTCGCGTCCTTCATCTTCTGCTGCGCGGCAAGGCCGAGATAGGCGTTGAGCTGGGTGAAGTTGCGGACCTTACCCGCCATGTCGGTCACGGCGGCTTCCGACTTGTCGTTTGCAGCCAACGCCGCTTCGAGATCGCCGATGAGTTTCTCGATGGTTTTTGCGGCGGACTTGTTGGCGTCCGGTAGGGACATCGCGAGGACAGGCAACCGCTTCGTCATCTCCGGCAGGGCGTCGGCGATCACCTTGAACTTTTCATCCGGGGTCGCCGCCTTGCCGAAAGTTCGACCGGTGTCGACGAGGAGTGTGCCCATGCCGCGGATGTGTTCGGCCTCGCGCAGCATGTTCTTGGCGGCGGTGTCGTCGTCCTGAACGGCGCGCTGGACCATCTTGAGCGATTCGGTGATGTCGACCTGGGAGTCGACGACGACACTGACGCCCTTCTGGAGCGTCTTGACGAGACCTGCTTCCGTCTCATGCAGCGACCAGAGATCGTCGATCCGGGTAACGACCTTGTCGACCAGGCCGGAAGCATTTTCGAGTTCTGCGCGCCCGTCGGCATTCTCGCCGAGCTGGGCGAGCGTCGTCTGGAGCACGTCCTGTTGTTCCTTCAGCCGGCCCTTGACGTCGTCACGGCCCTGCTCGGTGGTGTGGGCCAGGAACTCGTTCATCGCGGCTGACACGTCGCGGAAGCCGCTCAAGGACTGAAGCACGCTGTTCGATATCTCGATTCGGCTCTGCAGCAGGCCCGAGGCCCAGAGCCCCGTGAAGCCGACAGCAGAAATGCTGATGACGAAGGGCAGAATGAAGATCAGCACCTTCGTCTGGATATTGAAACGTGAAAGAACTCGGTCAATGAACACCTGCAATCCTCCTCCAGAGTCCCCGTCCGGCAAATATCGTCACATGCGGCACCGGCAATGCTGCACGGATAACTGGTGGAGACTAGGCGAAAGATCGCTAACACCCGCTTAAGACGACGGTACTTCTTCCCTCTTCCGTCACGCCTATCACGCCCCCGGCGCGAATGTGGCAAACGCCCTCAGTTCTCGGGATGCGCCTTGCCGGCCCGCTTCAGCCAGCCCGACAGTTCGGCCTCCGCCCTTTCGAGCGCCGCGTGATTGAGGAGCTTGCGCAGGAAGGCGACCGTCACCGCCCTCGCCCGGAGGTTGAACCATGCCTCCCCGTGCGTCTCCACGGCGGGCTGGTAGACGCCGAGTTTCTCGTAAAGGCTCTGCAGGCGGTTTTGCACGCTTCTGAGCGACAGATGGCGCCTTGAGGCGATCGCCCTGTCGGTGAGCCCGAGCGCGATGTCGACGAGGATCTCGTATTCGGAATCGGTGAATCCACGCGCGGCGCCGAGGCTGCGCTGTTGCAGGCCGCGGATTTCGCGATCGATCATGCACTGGCTCTCGACGAAGATTGCCCGCAGCGCGAGGCGCAGCCGCTCGTCGGAGGCCGATTTCAGGATATAGCCGTAAGCAGCTCCGTCGGGCACGATACGGGCGATTCCCCGGACGTTGGCCTCGTCGGCATAGTTCGACCAGAAGAGGATGCTGGTGTCCGGCCGCTCGTGCCAGATCGTCCGTGCCGCCTCGATGCCGTTTTTCGGGCTCATCTGCAGGTCCATGACGATCCGGTCGAACCGGTGCTCACGTGCTAGCTTCTCGGCCGCAACACCGTCCTCCGCCTCCATGACGAGGTCGCATTCGGGCAACGCCGCGTGAACCGTCTCGTTCAGATAGCTGCGGTGCAGGGGATCATCCTCGACGATCAGTACCTTCATGTCCTCTCCCCTTCTCCGGGCGCGGCTAACCTCACCCGCACATAAGAGCCGTTGGCGTCGCTCCCGCAGGAGAATTGCGCTGCAATCAGGCGCGCCCGCGTGCGCATGTTTTCGATGCCGCTGCCGCGGGCGCCTGATTTCTGCTTCATGCCGACGCCGTTGTCGCGAATTTCGAGGACGAGATGATGCGCATCCTTGGTGAGATGCACGTCCAGCCGGTCGCCGTCGGAGTGCCGGATGGCGTTGTTGATCGCCTCCTGCGCGATGCGGAAGATCGCCAGCGATACCGTCTGTGGCAGACGGTTGCAGGCCCCGTCTGTGTCGTCGACCAGATGCCAGTCGAACGTCACGCCGCTGTCGCGGACCGATCGCTCGATTTGGGTTTCGATCGCCTCGACGAGCCCGAAGAGCTGCAGAACGGAGGGGCGCGCCTGCTCGATGATCTGGCGCAGGTCATGCATGGATTCCTGCAGGCTGCGCGTCAGCGGCTCCAGCATCTCCCCGTGGAGACTCGACATCAGGCTCAACTTTTCGAGGCGGCGCGACAGCCGCGTCATGTCTGCAAGTGTCTGGTCATGCAGTTCCATGCCGATGCGCTGCCGCTCGGCATCGAGCGCCTCGGTCAGGCGGCGCGCGCCTTGCCGCAGCGCCTCTTCCCGGACCCGCGTCTCCGCCTCCACGATTGCCGAGTGTTTCGCCTCTTCGACGGCGCGCAGGGCATAGAAATAGGGAGCGATGAGGTCGGCGATGGAACAGGCGCGGTCCAGGTGGTGCGCGGTGTAGAAATCGGGAGTAAGGCTTGAGAACGAGAGCGCCCCGATGGTCTCGCCGTGTACCTTCAGCGCGGCGTGCAGCCGGCTCCGCAGGTTGTTTTCGAGGATAGGCGTCGAGAACGCACCTTCGAAATGGAAGATCGGGTCGGTGCTGGCGTCGGCAGTGATCAGCCGGTCCACCTCACCGACGAGCAGGCTCCTGAGCGGGCTCTGCTGGATGCTGGCCGGAGGCCGCTTGCTCCAGTCGGTCGCAAGCCCGCTTTCGTAAGCCGTGTGGAATGTGCTGCCAGGCGTGATGATGCAGACATCCATGTGGTCATGCGGGATCATCGACTTGATTTCCTTGGCGACCGCGTCTATCGCCGACTGGAAGTCGAGCTGACCGGCCAGAAGCCGAGCAATGCGCATGTACTGCGCGAAAAGGTCTGCCGATAGCTCGTCCGGCATCATTTCCTCCCGCAGGCATCTCCTGCGATGCCGGCCTGCCGCCAAGGCACGTAGCATAGCGCAATCGCCGGCAGCAATGTCTTGCGGGTTCCCGCAAACGATCTGCGGTTTCCCGCAACGGCTTTGCTTATAGCCGTCTATACAGTTTTTGCCATTTCCTGCATCCTCTTTTTTGCCGAGGCCGTTCCTCGGCGTGAGATAAGCCCGGGAGATAGCCGTAGAGGACCCGTCTCGGGGATAGCCGCCGAAGGGCGTTTAGGGAGAGAGAAAAATGAAATTCAGATCGATGCTGATGGCGTCCGTCGCCGTCCTTTGTGTTGCCGTGCCGATGACTGCACAGGCGGACACGTCGTCGAAAAAGATCGCCTTGTCGAACAACTATGCGGGCAACTCCTGGCGCCAGGCGATGCTGACGAGCTGGGACAAGGTCACCAAGGAAGCGGTGAAGGCCGGCGTCGTGGCCGCAGCCGATCCGTTCACGACGGCCGAAAACCAGGCGACCGAACAGGCTGCTCAGATTCAGAACATGATCCTGCAGGGCTATGACGCGATCGTTCTCAACGCTGCGTCCCCGACCGCTCTCAACGGCGCCGTCAAGGAAGCCTGCGATGCAGGCATCACCGTCGTATCCTTCGACGGCATCGTCACCGAACCCTGCGCATGGCGCATCGCCGTCGACTTCAAGGAAATGGGCCGCAGCCAGATCGAATATCTGTCCAAGAAGCTCCCGAATGGCGGTAACCTGCTCGAAATCCGCGGCCTCGCCGGCGTCTTCGTCGACGACGAAATCTCGGCGGGCATCCACGCGGGCGTCGAACAGTATCCGCAGTTCAAGATCGTCGGCTCCGTCCATGGCGACTGGGCCCAGGACGTCGCACAGCGTGCCGTCGCCGGCGTCCTGCCGAGCCTGCCGGAGATCTCCGCCGTCGTGACCCAGGGCGGTGACGGCTACGGTGCAGCCCAGGCCTTCGAAGCCGCCAAGCGTCCGACCCCCGTGATCGTCATGGGCAACCGCGAAGACGAGCTGCAGTGGTGGAAGAAGCAGAAGGATGCGAACGGCTACGAGACCATGTCCGTCTCCATCGCTCCCGGTGTTTCCACGCTCGCCTTCTGGGTCGCACAGCAGATCCTCGACGGCAAGGAAGTGAAGAAGGACCTCGTCGTGCCGATCCTGCGCATCGACCAGGACACGCTTGAGAAGAACCTCGAGACGACCCAGAAGGGCGGCGTTGCCAACGTCGAGTACACGCTCGAGGATGCACAGGCCGTGATTGCAGCCGCCAAGTAAGGCTGACATTACGACCTGAGCCCGTGCGCTCCCGACATCAGCCCCTCGATGTCGTATGGAGCGCCGGGCTCTCTTCTATCTGTTTCAAGGACGGTACGCGCGCACATGCCCGGAACCAATACGGTTGTTTCAGTTCAAGGCGTAAGGGTCGAATTCGGCGCCGTGAAGGCGCTGAACGGTGTCGATCTCGAGGTCGGAGCCGGAGAAGCGATCGGACTTGTCGGCCATAACGGAGCCGGCAAGTCGACCATCGTTAACGTCATCAACGGCGTCCTGACGCCACACCAGGGCTCGATTTCCTACGCCGGAGCGGCCGCAAGCGGGATTTCCGCGGCACGCGCTGCCGGCGTGCGCTGCGTCTTCCAGGAACTGTCGCTCTGCCCCAACCTGACGGTCGCGGAAAACACCCGCCTGATGCATGCGGGCCTCCGGGGTGCCGGCTGGCGCACCAGGGCCGCACGACTGATCCGCAAGAAGCTTGACGAGATTTTCCCCGGCAACCGGATCGACGCCTCCGCCCAGGTGGGAGACCTTTCGATCGCCGAACGCCAGATGGTGGAGATCGCCATCAATTTCCTGACCGTCACCGAAAAGCCCAAGCTGGTGATCCTCGACGAACCGACCTCCTCGCTCGACGCGGGCCTGGCGGAGCAACTGCTCGCCTATGTCCGCCGCTTCGTTTCCGAGGGCGGTTCGGTTCTCTTCATTTCGCACATTCTCGGTGAAATCCTCTCGACCGCCGACCGCATCGTCGTGATGAAGGACGGCAAAGTGGTTGCGTCGCGCCCGGCCGACGGCTTCTCGGTGCGCAGCCTCGTCGAAACGATGGGCAGCGTCGTCAAGGATCGCAACAAGACGGAAGGCCGCGTCGCGAGCACCGCTCCGACCGTCCTCGAACTGCCGGCGCGTGGCGTCAGCACCATCGACTTCCGTGCGCGCAAGGGCGAGATCATCGGGCTTGCCGGCCTTGCCGGACACGGCCAGACCGAAACACTGCTCGAACTCTTCGCCCGCAACTGCAGCAACTGGCTACCGACGCGGAAGACTTCTGTCGCCTTCGTCGCCGGCGACCGCCCGTTGAACGGCACATTCCCGCTCTGGAGCATCCTGCGCAACCTCACCATCGGCCACCTGAGGGCGCTGGCGCGGCTCGGCACCGTCGATACCCGACGCGAAGACGCTGTCGGGGCCGACTGGAAGGAACGCATCGCCATCAAGACCCCAGATCTCGCCAACCCGATCCTGTCACTCTCCGGCGGCAACCAGCAGAAGGTGCTCTTTGCCCGCGCACTGTCCGGCGACGCGGAGACCGTTCTCATGGACGATCCGATGCGCGGTGTCGACATTGGCACGAAACAGGAAGTCTACAGCATCCTCCGCAGCGAAGCCGCCGCTGGCCGGACTTTTATTTGGTATTCCACCGAGATGGACGAAATTTGCCTCTGCGACCGCGTCTACGTCTTCCGTGACGGCGCCATCGTCGCCGAACTCGTAGGCGACGCGATAACCGAGGACCACGTGCTGGCCGCCTCTTTCTCGGGAGAAGCTGCATGAAGGGCCCCTCCGCCAATACCATCCGCCTTCTGATTCCGGTGGTTTCCCTCCTCGTGCTGCTTGCCGCGGTCTTCTACCTGCAGCCGCGGGCAATGAGCTATACCGGCCTCAATCTCCTCTTCAATCTCGCGGTGCCGATTGCGCTCGCGACGATCGCCCAGATGATTATCATCGCGGTCAACGATCTCGACCTCTCGATTGGGACGTTCGTCAGCTTTGCCGCCTGCGTGACTGCGGCATATATGCCGGACACGCCCCTTCTCGCCGTCGGGATGCTCGCCGGCGCCGTCGCGGTTTACGCGCTTCTGGGTTTCGTCATCACGTTGCGGGATCTTCCCTCGATCGTCGTGACACTCGGCATGAGCTTCGTCTGGAGCGGTCTCGCCGTCCTCATCCTGCCGGCCCCCGGCGGCCAAGCGCCGGTATGGCTGCGAACCGTGATGACCGCAAAGCCGCCGCTAGTTCCGATGGCGATCGTCGCCAGCATCGTGATCGCGGCACTCGCCCATTTCATCGTGGCACGCACCACCTTCGGTGTGCTGATCCGCGGCGTCGGCGGCAACAGCCGCTCGGTCGCCCGTGCCGGCTGGTCAGTGCTTCGGATGAAGGCCGCCGCCTATGCGCTCGCCGGCGTCTTCGCGGTCCTCTCCGGCATGGCCTTGGTCGGGCTGACCACCTCCGCCGATGCGAACATCGCGCTACGCTACACTCTACTGTCGATCGCTGGCGTCATCCTCGGCGGCGGCGAGTTCGTCGGCGGGCGCGTCTCCGCCGTCGGCGCGGTGGTCGGGGCGCTGACGCTCACGCTCGCCGGGTCCTTCCTGTCGTTCCTGCGCATTTCACCCGACTGGCAGATCGGCGCCCAGGGCGCGATCCTGATCGTCGTGCTGGCCCTGCGTCTCCTGTTCAACCGCAGCCAACAGAAGGGCAAGGCACAATGAACCGCGCCTCGATGTTCTTGTCGAAACCCTGGATCTGGTCCTTCGCCGCGGCGATGGCTACCTGGATAGTCACACTTCTGTTCACCGGGGGCGCGAGCTTCGTGGGGCTCTCCCAGGCGACGCTCACCTTTGCGGCCTTCTCCGTCATCGTCGGCCTCGGCCAGATGCTGGTCATCACCCTCGGCCCCGGTAATGTCGATCTCTCTGTTCCCGCGACGATCACGCTCTCCGGCACAGTCGCGCTCAAGCTGATGGACGGCCAGGACGCGATGATCCTGTCAGGCTTGCTGATCGCGGTGGCGATCGGGCTTGCGATCGGCGTCCTGAACTACGGGCTTATCAAGCTACTGCGCATCCCCCCGATCATCGCCACGCTTTCGATGAGCTTCATCGTGCAGTCGGCGGCAATCTGGTACAATCGCGGCCTGCGCATCAAGCCGCCCGAGGCGCTCGCAAACTTCGCGACGGCGACCACCTTCAGCATCCCGAATGTAGCGATCGTCGCGCTCGTGCTGTCGCTCGCCGTCTGGTGGGCGCTCGAAAAGGCCGTCTACGGCCGCTGGATCTCCGCGATCGGCCAGAGCCCCTTCGCCGCCCGCATGGCCGGCATCCCGGTCGACGGCACCCGCTTCGCCACCTACGTGCTCTGCGCCGTGCTGGCG
The DNA here is from genome assembly GCF_048159625.1 of Ciceribacter azotifigens. Lineage (NCBI taxonomy): Bacteria > Pseudomonadati > Pseudomonadota > Alphaproteobacteria > Hyphomicrobiales > Rhizobiaceae > Ciceribacter > Ciceribacter azotifigens. The sequence goes on from NZ_JBLQTA010000015.1 coordinate 84,942, forward strand.
TCCGTCTGCGGCTACCTGCTTGCGAGCTTTTCCGGCGGCGCAGCGCTCAACATGGGCGCCGAATATCTCCTGATGTCGATCGCCGTCGTCGTCATCGGCGGCTCGGCAGTGGCCGGCGGCAATTCGAACGTCCCGGGCATCTGGGGCGCCTCGCTCTTCATGTTCCTCGTCGTCTCGATGCTCAACACCTACGGCTTCGGGGCCGGCATCCGCCTGATCCTGACCGGCGTCATCATCATTGCCGTGATCCTTGCGGCCAGCCGGCCGACCGGACGGGCCCGATGAACACCCATGACTTTTCAAAAACAAGGAATGCCTGCAAAGCGATGGTGAAGATGGTCGATCGCGTCTATGAAATCCACGATCCGCGCTTCTGCAATCTCATCGTGCAGAGTGCGGAACTCGAGGAACTCTATACCGGCTGCCGCTGGGCCGAAGGCCCCGTCTGGTTCGCCGATATGAACTGCCTGCTCTTCAGCGACATCCCGAACCAGCGGATGCTGCGCTACATACCGGGCGAAGGCGTGTCGATCTACCGGGAGCCGTCGAACTTCGTCAACGGCAACACCCGCGACCGGCAGGGCCGCCTCGTCTCCTGTGAGCACGCCGGCCGGCGGGTGATCCGCACCGAAGTCGACGGCAGCATCACGGTGCTTGCCGACCGTTTCGAAGGCAGGCGGCTCAATTCCCCCAACGACGTCGTCGTCAAGTCCGATGGCAGCGTCTGGTTCACCGACCCGACCTACGGCATTCTCTCCGACTACGAGGGCTACCACGCGGAACCGGAACAGCCGAGCCGCAACGTCTACCGCCTCGATCCGGAAACCGGAACGCTTTCGATGGTCGCCGACGATTTCGGCCAGCCGAACGGCCTGGCCTTCTCCCCGGACGAGAAGCTGCTCTACGTCGCAGACTCGGCGGCGAGCCATGACGAGACGGCACCGCGCCACATCCGCGTCTTCGACGTGGTCGACGGCACGCGGCTCGAAAGCGGTCGCGTCTTCTGCACGCTCGATTGCGGCCTGCCCGACGGTTTCCGGCTCGATCTCGCCGGAAACCTCTGGACCAGCGCCGGCGACGGCGTGCACTGCTTCGCCCCCGACGGCACCCTGCTCGGAAAGATCCTGGTGCCGCAGACGGTTGCGAACCTCACCTTCGGTGGCCCGCGCCGCAACCGACTCTTCATAACGGCCACGAAGTCGCTCTACGCCGTCTATCTCACGACGACGGGCGCGCAGTATCCGTAATCAGCCCCCGGCCGCGGCACGCTGGCGGTAATAGTCGGCGAGCACAGGAATTTCGCCTGAAAGCCTGTCGGCGAGCCCGCGGCAGGTGTCGATGTCGCCCGCATAGAAGGCGGCGACGAAGGCGCGGTGCAGGCCCGCAGCGTCGCCCGGTATGCCGCCGAAGACGGTCGAGACCGCCGTTCCGACCGTCCTGCCCTTCACCGTCACGCGGTCGAGCTCGAAGAGCGGGAACTCGTCCGCGACGAGCGCCGCGGTGTTTTCCCCGATCAAGAGCGGGACGCCGAACAGTTTCGACGCGCCTTCGAGGCGCGAGGCGAGGTTCACGGCATCACCGAGCGCCGAATAGTCGAAGCGCCGGGTGGACCCCATGTTGCCGACGACGCATTCCCCGGTGTTGACACCGATGCCGATCCGCAACGGCGTGAACGGTTCGTCCCTCGCCTCCGCCTCGGCATGCAGTTCGTCGTTCAGGCGGTCGATCGCCTCCAGCATCCCGAGCGCCGCCGAGACGGCGTGCTGCGCATGGAGAGCATCGTCGAGCGGCGCATTCCAGAACGCCATGATGCAGTCGCCGATATACTTGTCGATGGTCCCGCCATGGGCGAGCACCACCTCCGAGAGCGGCGTGAGCAAGCGGTTGATGAGCTGGGTCAGCTGCTCGGGGTCGTCCTTCATGCCTTCGGCGATGGTGGTGAAGCCGCGAACGTCACAGAAGAGGATTGAAAGGACGCGCTTCTCGCCGCCGAGCTTCAGGTGTGAGGGATCCTGTGCCAGGCGCTCGACGAGGTCCGGCGAGAGATACTGCCCGAAGGCCCGCGTAATCTCCCGGCGGCCGCGCCGCTCAGCGGCATAGTCGAAGGTTGATTGCCCGGCCGTAATCAGGATGAAGGCCAGCGACGGCGCGATCGGCGAGATAAAGACCCGCCCGAAGTGCAAAACGAGATAGCTGCCCGCCACCATGACGACGGCGACGGCCAGCCCGCCGATCGCCGTCGGCCAGCCGGTGCCGCGCCAAGTGAGAACAACGGCAGAGGCCACCGCGCAAAAAAGAAACAGAAGACCGGCTTCCAGCGACGCCGCGGCGATGCCGAAGCCCTTGCGCAGGTTGTCAAAGACCGCCGCATGGATTTCCGCCCCGGCCACCAGGCTTCCGGTATACATCGTATAGGGAGTTGAAAACGCGTCCGCACCGCCGCCCGCCACCGTCGGAGCGTTCTGGAGACTGAGGCCGACGATCACCACGCGATTGCGGAAGGTGTCCGGCGGCAGGAAATGCTCGGGATCGAGCGCCTGGTAGTAGGAGACGGTCGGGTAGGTCCGCGGACCGCCGAAAGTCTGCATGAGCGTCCCGTGCGCCGGCGGATCGACGGCAAAGCCCGCGGCTCGGGCGAGTTCGAGGGCGAAACTGTTGGCGATGTCGGGCAGGCTGCGCACCACACCATCACCGCTGAGGCTGATCGAGGCGATGCCCGGCCGCGCGCCGGCCCCGAGGAAGCGGTCGAGCGGCAGGGTGCGCACGAACTGGTCGGCCTCGGCCGTCGAGATCAGCGTCTCGTCACCCGCCAGCACGACATCGGCTCCTAGCGCCTCGGCAAAGGCCCTGTCTTCCTCCTCAGTCGTCGGTTCGGCGAATATGATATCGAGGCCGACGGTCTTTGCGCCGGCATCGCGGAGAGCCCGGATGAGCTTCGCATGCAGGCTGCGCGGCCACGGCCACTGTGCATTGATCTCGGCGAAGGACGGCTCGTCGATCGCAACGATCACGGGTCCGTCGTCCGGCAACGGAGCGTGCCACAGCGTCGAGAAGAGATCGAAGCCGCGATCGTCGACCAGCGACCATGCGGCAAGCCGGGTGACCCCAATGACGGCCACGAGGACCACGAGCGCCAGCAACACGGAACGCCGGCGCCGGCGCGGCTTCCAGCGATCAGAAGCCCTGGTGAACAGCCGGCCGATCATCAGAAGCGGACTTTCATCGATCCCTTGAAGGTCGGCCCCCAGCCGGGGACGCCGGTCATCACCTCGAAATCCTCGCCGAGCAGGTTATACCCGGCCAGTTCGATCTCCATGTGCTTGCCAAAGGGTTCCCAGATCAGGTTCGCGTCGAGGGTCCAGTAGTCGTCGAGTTCGGCGCCGCTCTCGCTGTCGCGCTTGCCGACGTAATTTGCGGCGAGCGTCGCCTTCACGTTCGCCTCGTTGACCCAGGTGAGCGCCACCTGCCCCGCCCATGCCGGCACAAAGGGCAGCGGTCCGCCGTAGGTCGCAGACGCCGGATCCTCGTCCTCCGAAGACGCATAGGCGGCAGTGGCCGAGAGACCAAACCCTTGGCCAAGCAGCAGGTTGGCCGTCAGGCTGCCGCGGTCGATGCGACCCTCCGATGTCGAGAACGGAAAGGCCGAGAACGGAATTGTAATCTGCACATCCTTGGCGTCCTGATGCTGGAACTCCGCCGCCGTGAAGAAATCCGGCGTCCATTCGGCATCCCAGCGCAGCGCAAGCGTATCGACGTAGCCGCCGAGACCCGTCGAAATCTCGTTCGGCTGCAGGCCGACGACGCCGACCGGCGAAAGCGTCGGCGTGGTCACGTAGAGGCTCTGGCGCAGGAAGCCCGCACGCAGCCAATGCCCCTCGGCCGGCGACCAGGCGACGCCGGCGCGCGGTTCGAGCCGGGTCACGTCTTCTGCCTCCCCGTCAACCAGTGTGCCGAACAGCGCATACTCACTTTTCAGGCTCGGCGTGATTTCGTGCAGCAGATCGACATAGACGCGGCCGTAGCCGGCCCTGTCGTCGGGATCAGCGACCGTAGGAACGCCTCCGATACTGTACTGGCTAGAGGATTCGATCCAGCCGCCCTCGATGCCGTAGCGCCAGGTCAGGTCGTCCTCGCCGACGCTGTGGCTCAGCGCGGCGACGTAGGTGCGCTGCGAGCTCTCAGTCGTGATATCCACCGGGCCGAGTGTCAGTTCGTCCAGGCCATCCGCCTTCACCTCGTTATAGAGCAGGGCCGCGTTGACGACGTTCCGGTAGGCGACGGTATGGCTGATACCGACGCCGGCATTAGTCGTCACCGCCTCGCTCTCGATGTCCACACTTCCCGGCAGGCCGAGATTCGCAGATTCGTCGGAGCGGTTGAAATAGGCGACGACGCGGTCGTCAGGCGTCGGACTCGCCGTCAGATAGCCATTGCCCCGCAGCAGGCGATCCTCCGAGGAGAGATCGAAGCCGATCGGACTGGTTCGCTCGTCGTAGCCCTTTTCCCACTCGGCATTCAGGTAATAGCTGGTCGGGAATGGCAGGTTGGAGTAACCCTGCACTTCCCCTTCGACCGTGTAGCCGGGATCGCCGCCAGCCGTCGTCACGCCACCGCCGAGCGTCGTCTCGACGAAGGGTGACCGCACGATGTTGGCAGTGAGTGAGCTGCCGGCCAGCATGTGCGGATCGAGCAGAAGGCCCTGCAGGAACGACGAGTAGCTGAGGCTGTTCGCACCGTTGGTAGCGACGCTGTTGCCATAGAGATAGCTGTTGGCGAAAGGCGTCACGCTCCCGCGCACCGTCTGGTCGATGTAGCTGCTGCCGGCGAAGGGATCGAACACCACATCGCCGTAATATTCGCCCCAGGCATTGAGCCCCTGCAGGCGGAAGGCGTTGTTGAGGGTCGAGCCGGCATCACGGTTGGCGCTGAGCGATCCGAAATTGCCGCCCCTTTCCCGCGAACGCCGCATGAACTCCTGGGCGTTGCGGATCGCCCCTTCGGAATCGTAGTCATCGATGGCCACGGCCGCCCGGTAGGAAGAAATTACCGGGTCGTTGTCATCGAGGCGGTCGGCGTTGTCGACCGCCTGCTCGGCCGGCACTCTGTCACCCTTCTGGTAGTGTGCGGCAGCAAGGAGCAGCTGCCCTTGCGAATAGGAGGGATTGGAGACCGAAGCGGCGAGCAGGTCATCGATGGCGCGGTCGACCTCGCCCGTCTGCATGTAGTAACGGCCGCGCGCCACCAGTGCCACATCGAAGCTCGGATCCGCCTCGAGCGCTTGGTCGATCGCTGCCTTCGCCTCTTCCACCCGCGACTGGTCGAGATAGAGGATCGCAAGGTTCGCATAGGCGACGGGGTCCTGGGGATCGAGGGCGATCGCCTTCTTGAAGGCCTCCTCCGCAGACTGCGTGTCACCGCGCGCCGACTGGACGTTGCCGATCGCATTCCAGGTCGTTGTCGAGCCGGGAGCGACCCTGATGGCAGCCTGCAAATCCTGAAGGGCGCCGTCGAGATCGCCGTTGATCCCTGCGCGATAGTTGGCACGTCCCTCGAGCGCCGTGGGATCGGCCGGGTCGAGCGACAGCGAACGGCTGAATGCTTCCTCCGCCTGTTCGCGGTCGTTCAGGAGCATCGCAAGCTGTGCCCGGTAGGCCGGCAGGGACGGATCGCCCGGAAAACGCCGTTCGGCAGCCCTGATCGTCGCGATCGCCGCCTTGATGTCCTTGAGGAAACCCTGCGCGTAGGCCTGCAGCAAGGCGCCGTAGGGACCGTTCACCGCCGTCGGCAGCGGTTCGACCCGGTTCGGATCGGCAAGCGATCGGGCGTAATAGCGCCCGTAGACGGCAATATCCCGGCGGCGGGCATCGAGCTTTCCGGCCGCCCGGCCGAATAGCACCGCCGCCTCGTCATAGCGCTTTTCCGCAGCCGCGATCGTCGCCTCGATCAGATCGGCGCGCGCCCTTTGCGCGGGCGTAAGCGACCGTGTGCGCAGGAGCGCAAGTGTCGCCCTGGCCGCTTCTCGACCTTCCAGAGAAAGCTGGGTTTCCGCCAGCACCAAGAGGTCCTCGGCGCTCCGCCCCTCCGCGGGCACGGCGGAAATCCGGTCGATCTCACGGCGCATGTCCGCGATCTGCAGCGGCGAGGCCGGCATGAAGTTGAAGGCGTTGCGCGGCGCCAGATAGAACAGCATCTGCTCGCGGTCGTCGGAATCGACGATCACCACCTTGCGCGGCGCCTGCCCGATGGTGGCCGCCGCCGCCTCGCCTTCAGCGACCTCGACGCTGCCGAAATCGTTGCTGAGCTCGACCAGCCCTTCGAGAACAGTGAGCGAGGTCTTGGATCCCTCGACCGTCATCGTCCAGTCGGTGCCGCGGATCGCCGCGGTGGCCGCGGGCGTCATGATCTTCACGCCGGTCCCGCCGCGCTCGGCGCGCGCCCACATGGTGCCGGCCTCGAGCTCGAGTTCCGCATCGCCGCCGGCGGAAACCTGCCGCACCCTGAGCGAAGAATTGCGTCCGAGGCGGATTTGCGTCCGGTCGGCGAAGAGAATGGCGAGCTGTCCGGTCGCATTCGTGCGCAGCACGTCACCCGGCAGCAGGTCTTGCTTCAGGTCGACGAAACGCCAGTCTGAAACATCGATGAAGCGCACTTCTTCACCGAACTTGCGTGCGATCACCGAAGCAGCGGCCTCCGCTGCACGCGCGACGGGCTCCGCCGCCGCGGGCGAGCAATTCCAGCTCATCCCGACGAGCAGCGCCGCGATCGTCGACTTTGTTTTGAAGGATTCTCCCGCCATGGCCACAGCAGTGTTCAACTCTCGCGGAGGTGTCAAGTATCGCGAGTACAAACACCCTTGCCTTTTTAAGGCAGTGTAGTAGCAAAAATACACTTTCAACTGAGGGGCAGGAGAAAATGGCCGATTTTGACACGGCGCCGAGCGAATTGATCGAAACTCCACCGACGAGCGCGGATGTGAACCAAGAATACTTCAGCCACGTAAAAAAAATTAACGACGTCTTCTATGACCAGGTGAAGACCTCGGACCAGAAGGCCGCCTACATTTTTACTTTCATGCTGGCCTTCCTCGTGACATCGAGCGAGGTCAGAAACGTCTTCACGCTCGAGCGCTACTATGACCGCACGATCTTGGAGAATACGCTGTCGGCTATTCTTGGCCTGACCTCGACATTCTCGATGCTTTCCGCGGTCATGGTGATCCTGCCGCGTCATATCACGACATCCACGTCGCTGTTCTGGGGTACATGGTCCAAGCACCGTCCGCTCCTTGAGAGCGCGGCGGAGCACGGTGATCTCCGCTATCTTTTCGACGAGTATCTGAAAAATGCAGACATCCTCGCACAGATCGCCGGGCAGAAGTACCGCTTCGTGTCCTACGCGTTCCGCGGCCTTATCGCCACTGTTCTCGCCTACGTCCTGCTGCTGATCGCCAGCTGAGGGCCTGCTGACGGCGGGGCGAGATCAACTCGCCCGCGCTGCCGTCCAGTCGTGCCAGTCTTCTTCGCTGCCGCGGAAGACGTTGAGGTCGATGCGGCCCTGGACGCCGTGCGAAAGGCCCGACCCCGAGTACTGCCAGAACAGCCACTTGCGGCCCGGATAGACCTTCGAGGGGTGCGCGGCGACGGAGCGGAGCCAGAAAGGGTATTCGCGGAAGGCGCCTTCGAGATGGTCGTCGTAGAAGTCCGGCGCCGTGTAGATGATCGGGCGCTTGCCGTAGTGACGCTCGAGCATGTCCATGAAGACCTGCATCTTCTCATGTATCTTGGCGGTGGAAAGCCGCCTCTTGCAGCTCGATTCCGCGTTGTATTCGACGTCGATCACCGGCGGCAAGGCGTCCGGGTCGCGCGGCACGTTTCGGATGAACCACTCGGCCTGCTCACCGGCGGTGCGGCACCAGTAGAAGAAGTGGTAGGCGCCGCGCTTCAGGCCCGCATCCTTCGCCCGGCGCCAGTTCGTCTTGAACATCGGGTCGAGATGGTCGCCACCGTCCGTCGCCTTGATGTAGGCGAAGTTCGCCCCTTGCGTCCTGAGCTTCATCCAGTCGATATCGCCCTGCCAGCGGGAGACGTCGACTCCGTGGACGGCATATTTCTTCGGCGAGGACTTGCCGAAATTGATCGGCTTGGCGTCACGGAAACGATGGCTGTATATCCGCGACCGAACCTGCGGCTCCAGCGTGGCCGCCGGATTTTCCGGCACAAGCATCGCCACCGGCTTTTCGGCAGGCAGCGGCATCGCGACGGTCGTCGTCGCCGAGGTGAGCGCTTGCGTTTGCGGAATCTGGCCCGCCCAGGCGAGCGCATGCTGCTCCGGCACGTCTGCCTGCGGCGCACCGGCGTCCGCGGCGACCTCCGCCGCAGGGATCGGCGCAGCGGACGCCGAGATCGCGCTCGTCACCTCGTTTGAGGGTTTGATCGCAAGCACTTCCTCCGGCCCCGAGGTCGAGCGGCAGCTCGCAAGCAGAAGAGAGACGACGACAAGTGACGTAGCCGACAGACGCATGAAACACGCAACTCCGAACAGGCATGGACTGCACGCGATCGTGACGCACGCAGCCCAGACAAAAATCCCTAACGGATCATTTATCGGAGAATGCTAAATACAATCTTTACTGCGACGGGACGCATGCTGCCGATCGTCCTCCGCCCCGGCTCGATCTCGCCTGCCCATCGGGCTCATCGAATTTTCTTTTTGCCGTGCCGAATAGAATGGCAGCGCCGCGTGTTCTCCCCTCGCAACGCCCTGCAAGGAGACATCTTGATGAATACGAAAATCTTTCTCGCCGCCACTCTGGCGTTCGGCCTTTCCTCCATCGCTCCGTCGGCCCCCGCTCTTGCTGCCGGAGACGACAGTTCCAGCACCCCGACCTGCAAGGCCGGCGAGGTCTACGATCAGGCGAGCGGCAAATGCGTGAAACAGAGCGGCGCCAACGTCACCGACGAGAACCGCACTGACTACGCCTATTCGCTCGCCAGGGCCGGTCGCTACGAAGAAGCGCTCGCCATGCTCGACACCGTCGCCGACCAGAACGACCCCAAGGTGCTCAACTATCGCGGTTATGCGACCCGCAAGCTCGGCCGCACCGACGAGGGCATCTCCTACTATCTCCGCTCGGTCGCCGCCGACCCGCAATACGCCAAGGTGCGCGAGTATCTCGGCGAGGCCTATGTGATCAAGGGACGGCTCGACCTCGCCCGGGAACAGCTCGCCACCATCCGCTCGATCTGCGGCGAGGGCTGCGAGGAATATCGCGACCTCGACGAAGCGATCCACGGCGCCTCCGACATCTGACCGGGCCGCGACCAATGGGACCGGGTGGCGCTGCCTGCCCGGCCCTCGCAAAGAAAGCCCCTGGAAGAGCAGAAGAATGGCCATCGCATGGGACTTCACGGCGGGCTATAGTCGCCACTCTCCGGAGACGCCCCGCAGCAAGACAGGGCCTCTCCAAGGCGCACGGGAGGCGGAGATCGCCAGCGAAGCAGTCATACGAAGCGGACTTCTCGCCAGTCTGCCGCGACTGTGGCGTTATGCCTTCGTGCTGTCGCGCCAGCGCGACGTGGCCGACGACCTCGTGCAGCAGACCTGCGTCCGGGCACTGGAGCGCTGCGGCCAGTTCGTGACGGATGGCAGTCCGGACCGCTGGTTCTTCTCGATCCTGCATTCGGTCTGGCTGAATGAGGCGCGCGCCCGCAAGGTCCGGCTCGGACAGGGTCTCGTGCCGGCGGAGGAGCACCTCTCTTTCGACGGCGCCCGGGACGCCGAGCTCCGCGCCGATGCTGGCAAAGTGCTGCGGCTGGTGGATGCCCTGCCGGAGGCGCAGCGCGCCGCCGTCTTCCTCGCCTATGTCGAGGGCCTTACCTACCGCGAGGTCGCCGAGATCCTCGATATTCCGATCGGCACCGTGATGAGCCGGCTCGCCGCGGCGCGCGCGAAGCTTGCCGCCGGCACCGACGGGAGTGTGACATGAACGACAAGACACCGATCCCCTCCGACGAGGAACTGACCGCCTTCATCGACGGAGAGCTCGACCCCGCCGACCACACCCGCGTCGCGCAAGCGGTGCGCGACAATCCGCAGGCCGCCGAGCGGCTCGCCTTCCTCGAGCGCGCCGATCTCCTGCCGCTGCGCGAGAGCTTCGCCACCGTTCTCGACGAGGCGCCCCGCCGTGACCTCGAAGGCATGCTCGCTGCCCTTCCCCGGCAGGGCGCCGCCGAACCGAAGCGCTTCGCCCGCCGCAGCTTTGTCACCGCCATCGCCGCCTCGGTCGCCGCCGGCATCGTCGTCGATCGCGCCTGGATGCGGCTTGCGGAGCCTTCCGCCGTCGGCGAAAGTGCCGAGTGGCGCGACGCCGTCGCGCAGTACATGGCGCTCTATACGGCCGAGACGCTCGGCCCTGCCCGTCCCGACCGCGAGGCGGCGGCCGCCCAGCTCGCGATCATCAACGAGCGCTTCGGCCTGTCGCTGACGCCGGAGGCGATCGCCCTGCCGGGCAGCGAGTTCAAGCATGCGCAAATCCTCGCCTATGACGACCGACCGCTCGCGCAGATCCTCTATCTCGACCCAGAAGGCAGGCCGATCGCCCTCTGCATCTTCGCCTCGGGAACGGCCGAAGCGTCGATCGCAAGCGAACGTCGCTACGCGCTCGACATCGCCTTCTGGTCGAATGGCCGCCACGCCGCGATGTTGATCGGCCATCTGCCCGCCGGCGACATCCGCCGTCTCGCCGAAAATGTCAGCCGGCGGATCGCCGCCTAGCGACACCACGCCTTCCGGTGCTGGTCGTGCAGTCTTTGAAGAATGTCGCAGACAGGCTGCACACGGGTCGACTTACGCCCTAATATCCCGCGTCAACGTCAATCAGGATCGCAGGCAATGGCAGAGTTTCCGACAAGGGCTAAGGTCGTCATCATCGGGCTGGGAGGCATCGTCGGCGCCTCCATCGCGCATCATCTCATCGAACGCGGCTGGGACGACATCGTCGGCATCGACAAATCCGGCATTCCGACCGACATCGGTTCGACGGCACACGCCTCCGACTTCTGCTACACCACCTCCCACGACTACCTCTCTGTCTGGACGACACAGTATTCCATCGATTTCTACGAGAAGATGGGCCATTACGCCCGCATCGGCGGCCTCGAGGTCGCCCGCACCGGCGACGACACCTGGATGGAAGAGATCAAGCGGAAGCTCTCCTCCGCCAAGGCCTTCGGCACCCGCGCCCATTATGTCTCGCCCGCCGAAATCAAGAAGCTCTTCCCGCTGATCGAGGAGGACATGGTTCAGGGCGGCATGTTCGACCCCGACGCCGGCCTCGTGATCCCGCGCTCGCAGACCGTCGCCGGCAAGCTGGTCGACGCCGGCGAGAAGGCCGGCAAGCTGCAGGCCTTTGCCAACACGCCGGCCAGGTCGCTGATCGTCGAGAATGGCCGCATCAAGGGCGTCGTCACCCATCGCGGTACGATCATGGCCGATCACGTCATCGTCTGCGCTGGCCTCTGGGGCCGCCTCATCGCCGAAATGGTCGGCGAGGACCTGCCGGTCATGCCGGTCGACCACCCGCTCACCTTCTTCGGTCCCTTCAACGAGTTCGAGGGCACCGGCAAGGAAATCGGCTATCCGCTGCTGCGCGACCAGGGCAACTCCGCCTATATGCGCGACACCGGCGACCCGAAGACCACCGAGGGCGGCCAGATCGAATGGGGCTATTACGAAACCACCAATCCGCGCATGTGCCATCCGCGCGATCTCCTCGAAAAGCATGAAGCCCGCCTTTCCCCCTCGCAGCGCGACCTGGAGATGGAACAGATCCTCGAGCCGCTCGAACGCGCCATCGAGCTCACCCCGATCCTCGGCGAGCTCGGCTACAACGAAGGCCATTCCTTCAATGGCCTCCTGCAGGTTTCGGCCGCCGGCGGCCCGTCCTGCGGCGAGAGCCAGAAGGTCCGCGGCCTCTGGTATTGCGTCGCCATCTGGGTCAAGGACGGCCCCGGCTACGGCAAGCTGATCGCCGACTGGATGACCGACGGCCGCACGGAGATCGACCACGCCTCGATCGACTATTCGCGCTTCTATCCGCACCAGCTCACCGAAGAATTCATCGAAGGCCGCTGCTACGAAGCGGCGCAGAAGATCTATTTCCCCGCCGTTCATCCCCGCGAGCCCTATGCCAGCGGGCGCGGCATCAAGCGGTCGCCCTTCTACGAGCGTGAAGTGGAACTCGGTGGCTACTTCATGGAGCTCGGCGGCTGGGAGCGCGCGCACGGCTACAAGGCCAACGAGCATCTCCTGGAGAAGTACGGTTCCCAAGTTCCGGTCCGCGAGAACGAGTGGGACAATCGCCACTTCTGGCGCGTCTCCAATGCCGAGCATCTGGCGATGAGCGAGGATTGCGGCATCGTCAACCTCAGCCACTTCCACATGGTCGACATAGAGGGGCCCGACCACGTCGAACTGCTCGAATGGCTCTGTGCGGCCAAGATCGGCGGCGACGCCAATATCGGCAAGGGCATCTATACCCACTTCCTCGACGACGAAGGCAATGTCCGCGCCGACTTCACCGTCTTCCGCATGGCCGACCGCTGCCGCCTGGTAAACGGCGCCGATGCCGGCCCGCGCGACTTCCACTACATGAAGCGCGTGGCCGAGGATCGTGGCCTCGACGTCACGATCACCGATGTGTCGGAAAAATTCGTCACCATCGGCATATGGGGCCCGAACGCCCGCGATACGCTGAAGAAGGCCGTGGCAGATCCCGCCGGCCTGGATCCCGAAAACTTCCCCTTTGCTGCGATCAAGCCGATCGAGATCGCGGGGAGAAACGTCACCGCCTTCCGCATTTCCTATGTCGGCGAACAGGGCTGGGAACTGCACATGAAATACGAAGACGGCCTTGCCGTCTGGGATGCGCTGCGCGCCACCGGCGTCATGGCCTTCGGGGTCGAGACCTATGCGAATTCGCGCCGCATGGAAAAGAGCCTGCGCCTGCAGAACGCCGATCTTCTGACGCAGTACAACCTGATCGAGGCCGATCTGGCGCGTCCGAAGGTCAAGGAAGCCGATTTCCGCGGCAAGGCCAAGCACCTCGAATACAAGGCGCGTGACCACCAGCCGGCCATGCTCTGCACGTTGGTCATGACCGACAATGTCGACGCACAAGGTGTTGCGCGCTACCCCGTCGGTACGCTGCCGGTCATGGACCCGGCAACCGGCGAGACCCTGGTCGACAGCCTCGGCCGTCGCTCCTACACCACCTCGATCGCCTTTGGTCCTACCATCGGCAAGAACATCGCGCTCGCCTATCTTCCCTGGGAGTATTGCCAGGTTGGCCGCAAGCTGAACGTCGAGTATTTTGCGGAGACCTACCCGGTCGAAGTCGCCGGCGTCGGCTACAAGCCGCTCTACGATCCGGAGAACCTGAAGCCCCGGAGCTAGGGATTTAGGGCCGGGATCAACCCTGCAATGACTAGGAGACCCGTCGGCCGGAAGGCCGGCGGGTTTTTCGTCGCAAAGGCGGGGGATACTTCAGGAATTGCCAGTCTACTGAACCATCCGGGCGACTGGCGCGAATTTGCTCAGGCCGAGCCAGTCCTGCATGTTGCGGGCAAGGGTCGGGTCGCCTTCTATGCTGAGGTCGCCGTTTTCGGTCTCCCGGCGCACGGTCGTCAGGCCCATCCATATCGCCGTCATGGACCGCAGCGAGCTCCTGACGAGCAGGTCGAGTTCGTAGCCCGGATCGAAGTTGCAGACGTCGGTCGTGCCGTTGTCGATGAGCAGCCACCAGCTTTTCTGGGCGGCCGAAAGCTCGGGGTACAGAAACTGTATCGTGCAACGCCGGCGCGGCAGGTGGCTCAGGTCCAGATTGCGGCGCATGTCCCACATCAGCAGCGACGGATCGAGGTTTTTCAGCGAGAGGCGGGATTCGATCCATCGCTGCGCCCAGATGCCCAGGCCCATGATGAGCGGGCGCAATTCCTCGCCCGATGCCGAGAGGCGATATTCCGTTGTGCCGTTGGGCAGCCGGTCGATGGTGATGACGCCGGCCTGTTCCAACTCCTTCAGTCGCTTGGAGAGCAGGGTGGGCGACATTTTCGGCACGCCCTTGCGCAGCTCGTTGAAGCGCGTGGAGCCGCACAGAAGCTCGCGGACGACAAGTGTCATCCAGCGGGAGCAGAGAATTTCCGAAGCCATCGACACCGGGCAAAACTGCCCGTACCCACCATGATCCTGCATGTGGGATCCTCCTGTGGCCGTGCCATGCTAACAATAGTCAAAAATCGCCTGGCTGCCAATCATCCGGGCTCATTATGCGGCTCTTCAGGGAAATCGACGAGGTACATTTCCTGAACTGGATATAGACAGGCAAGGGGTGCAGCCTCCTCACCGTTGCAGTCAACAGGAGGAGAAGGACATGCAAGGCATGGCAGAAACGGTCTTGTCGAGAGCGGCCGGCACCGATACTGAAATGAGCATTACGGAGATCGCGCGGCGGCTTGCGCCCGTTCTGGCGGAGCGCGCGGCCTCAGTCGATCAAAACGATCGCTTCGTCAGCGAGAACTATGCGCTGCTCAAGGAGGCAGGGCTGGTGGAGGCCGGCGTGCCGGTCGAACTCGGAGGGCGTGGAGCCGAGGTCCGGGAGCTTGCGGAAATGCTGCGCATTCTAGCGCATTCCTGCGGTTCGACGGCGCTTGCCTTTTCCATGCATACCCATCAGGTGGCTATCCCGGCATGGCGCTGGCGTCACCAGAAGGTTTCCGTGGTCGAGCCGTTGCTGCGCAGGGTGGCGGCAGAGCGCCTGATCCTTCTCTCCAGCGGCGGTTCCGACTGGATCGGCGGTTCCGGCCGGGCCGAGCGGGTCGAAGGCGGCTACCGTGTCACGGCGCGCAAGACGTTCACGTCCGGCGCCGAAGCGGGGGCGGTGTTGATGACCGGAGCGATCCACGAGGCGGAGGATGGATCGCGGTCCGTCATCCATTTCGGCGCACCGATGAAGGCGCCGGAAGTCAGGATCGAGGACACATGGCGCAGCCTCGGCATGCGCGGCACAGGATCGAACGACGTCTCGATCGAAAACCTGTTCGTTCCCGATGCCAATGTAGCCTTCTCCCGCAAGGCGGGCGAGTGGCATCCGGTCTTCCAGATCATCTCCACCATCGCATTTCCGTTGATTTATGCGGTCTATCTCGGCGTTGCCGAAAGTGCGCGGGACATCGCTGTCGAAATGGCGCGGAAGCGGCCACAGAGCGATAGCTTGACCGAACTCGCCGGGCAGGTCGATACGGCGCTCAGGGCGGCACAGATCGCGCATCGCTACATGCTGGACGTGGTGGATCGAAACGCGCCGTCCGCCGACACGGTGAACGAGATCATGATCGGGCGTTCGCTGGTGGCGCAATATGCGATCAAGGCAACCGAGCTTGCGATGGAACTGGCGGGCGGGGCGTCATTCTATCGGGCAAATGGACTGGAGCGACGTTTCCGTGACGTGCAGGGCGCGCGATTCCATCCGTTGCAGACGGGGCCACAGGCTCGCTACGCCGGCGCAATGGCGCTTGGCCAGCCGGTCGACCAGATCTTCTGACGGGATGTGAACAAAGCTGGGGCGGAGGCCGGTCTTGACGCCGGTCACTCCGCCCCATCACGGGTTTTTCAGCCCACCCTTCGCCCCGCAGAGAAGGTCAGCGCATTTATAGTCCCTGACCTGCCTCTGAGAACTTCCTCCAGAATGGATTAGAGCCCGGCCCATTGAGGACCGACCCGCCGACTTCTGCGGCCCGGCTACTCAGCTCTCGATCCAGAACGAAGGTGGATTAATGTCAGCCCCTGACGCGGATGGCCATCAACTTGGTCTCTAGGTATTCCTCGAGGCCTTCACGACCGCCCTCGCGGCCGATACCGCTCATCTTGACGCCACCGAACGGGGCTTCCGCCGCGCCCAGGCGGGTTTCGTTGATGCCGACCATGCCAGTCTCGAGCCGTTCAGCGACGCGGATCGCCCGATCCATGTTCTCGGTGAACAGGTAGGCCGACAGGCCGTAGGGGACGTTGTTGGCCAGTTCAACCACTTCATCCTCGGTCTCGAATCTGTAGAGCGCCGCAACCGGCCCGAAGATCTCCTCGTCGTGCATGCGCGCCGTCTGCGGTACCTCGGTCAGAACCGTAGGGGCGTAGAAGCTGCCCTTCTCATAGGCCTCGCCTTGCATGCGCGAACCGCCGACGCGCAGCTTGGCGCCCTTCTGTATGGCGTTGGCAACAAGTTCCTCCACCTTCTCGACTGCGTTCATGTCAACGAGCGGGCCCATGACCACGCCCGGCTCGGCACCATAGCCGACCTTCATCCGGCCGGCATGCTCGGTTAACCGTCTGGCGACCTCGTCATATATTGACGACTGCACGTAGATACGGTTGGCGCCGATGCAGGCCTGGCCGGCATTCAAGAACTTCAGCGCGGCTACAGCCGCCATGGCCGCATCGAGGTTGCAATCCTCGAACAGGATCACTGGTGCATTGCCACCCAGCTCCATGGAGGTACGCTTGATCTGGTCGGCGGCGCCACGCATCAGCAGGCGGCCGACTTCCGTCGAACCGGTGAAGGAGATCTTGCGCACGCGCGGATCTGTCAGCAACACATTGCCGATCGCCGATGCCTTGCCGGTAACGAAATTGATGACGCCGTCGGGCAGGGCCGCCTCGACGAACAGTTCGGCCACCTTGAGCGCCACCAGCGAGGTCGCCTCAGCCGGCTTCAGGACCATGGTACAGCCTGCAGCGAGCGCAGGCGCGGCCTTGCGGAAGATCATCGCACAGGGCACGTTCCACGGAATGATGGCGCCGCACACGCCGACCGGCATACGCTGGGTCAGCAAGCGGCGACCCGGAACCGGGTCGGGGATCCACGAGCCGTAGGCGCGGCGGGCCTCTTCAGCAAACCACCGCAGCGAGTCTACCGACAGCTGCAATTCGCCTTGGGCTTCGCGAAGAGGTTTGCCCTCCTCGTTGGTAACCACCAAAGCCACCTCGTCGCGCCGGTGCTCGAGTATGTCGGCGACGCGGTGCAGATATTTTGCCCGCACCGCAGCGCTGAGACTTGCCCAGGCAGGGAACGCGGCGGCCGCAGCGTCGACCGCGAGCTTCGCGTCGCGGTCGTCGCCGTAGGGGATAGCGGCCAGCGGAATGCCGTCGGCCGGGTTGATCGAGATTGACGTCTCGCCGCTCAGCGCCGGCACGAGGCGCCCGTTGATCAGCATCGCTGCGACCGGCAGTCCTTGCGGTGTCATCGTCATCTCCTTCGGCTCAGGACAGGCGCGGCCGAACGCCGCCTGTGCGCCGGCCATATTGCCATTCGTGCTTAGTTGCTGTTCGCTGCAGCGAGTTCGGCCTTCAGCTCATCGACGCTCAGGCCCAGTACGCGCGCCTCGATCTCCATCGGATCGACCTCGATGCCGGAACGGACGGTGTCCACGCTGGTCGACAGATCCGGCGTCTCGTCCTCAAAGTATAGGCCGAAGGCGCCCTTGCGAACCAAGGGATCACAGGCTGGGGCGTGAACCTCGATCAGGGTGACGTCTCCGCCGCTGCGGTTCCAGGCCCAGTGGACGGCATTGCGCGGAATGCGGCACAGATCGCCCGCCTTCATGAGGAATCCGCGGTCGTTGATGAACACCCAGACCTCGCCGGAGGTGACGTAGTTGATCTGCTCGGCGTCATGGGTGTGCGGATGCGAGTGGTACCCCGGGCCGCGCACGGCGATCATCATGTTGCAGTCATTGCCATAGACCATCTTGGTCGACATAGCGCCGCCACGTGTCTGAAGAACGTTCTGGCCTTCCTCTATGTCGTCGATGTTAACGCAAATCGGCATTTCTAATTCCTCTGCTTTCGCTCAGTTATTTCTGGACGTTCTTCAATCGGTGGCGGGCAGCGACCGCCTTGGCCGCGTTCATGATGCCCTGATAGCCGGTACAGCGGCACAACTGGCCGGAGATGGCCTCGCGGATCTCCGGCTCGGAGGGCTGCGGGTTGCCGCTAAAAAGGTGGTGGAGCGCCATCACCATACCCGGGGTGCAGAAGCCGCACTGCAACCCGTGAAACTCGCGCAGCGCTTCCTGGATCTCGCTCAGCCCGATTGCCGGTGATGCCCCCTCGATGGTGACAACCTCGGCACCCTCGGCCTGCACCGCCAACATCAGACAGCTGCGCACGGGGTCGCCGTTGACAATGATCGTGCAGGCGCCGCACACGCCGTGCTCGCAGCCAAGGTGGGTGCCGGTCAGGCCGAGTTCGCCGCGCAGGGCATCGCCTAAGCTCTGCCGCGGCTCGACCTGCATCATGACCTCACGGCCGTTCACGTTCAGATTGACGTTGTGCTTCTTCACTTGCGCAGATCTCCTGCCCGGTTCACCGCCTGCATCAGGGCGCGCCGCGCCAGCGTCGGCGCGATGTGCCTCCTATAGGCGACGCTGATCTCAGGATTGTCGAACTCGAAGGCCTCGAGGTCGATGAGTCGCACGGCCTCGCGTACCAAGGCCTCGGTCGGCACCTGTCCTACCAGCGTCGCGGCAGCCGCATCGCAGCGCAGCGGCACAGGCGCAACCGCGCCGATCATCAGATGCGCTTCCGTACAGCGTCCAGCCGCGTCGAGGCGCACGCGCGCCCCGGCCGATACCATCGCGAAATCACCGCGGCGGCGCGATAGTTCGACGAAACCCGTGCCCTCGTCGGCATGCGTCTCGAGAAGGATCTCCTTGAGGATTTCGCCTTCCTCAATGGCCGTCTCGAAAGTGCCAAGCGTGAAGGCGTCAGCATCGACGGTGCGTTCGCCATTCGGCCCCACAATCACCATCCGGGCGCGGTAGGCCATCATCACCAGCGGCGTTTCAGCAGCAGGATCGGCATGGCTGAGGCTGCCGCCGATCGTGCCACGGGCACGTGTCGGGGGATGGCCGACATTCTCAAGACCGTCATGCAATAACGGCAGGAACTTGCACACCACGGGGCTTGCCAAGGCATGCGCCTGGCGCGTCATCGCGCCGATGCGCAACGTGGTGCCATCCTCTACGATGCCTGCCAACGACGGGATGCGGTTTAGGTCGATGATGACCTCTGGCCTCGCCAGCCTGAGCGCCAGCATTGGCACGAGGCTCTGACCACCGGCGATGACGCGCGCGTCCGAGCCATACTGGCCGAGCAGGTCAAGTGCCTCTTCCAGGGTGGTTGGCGCGAAATAGTCGAATGGTGCCGGCTTCATTCCTGCCCCCCGAATCCGATCGAATGGAGAACCCGCTCAGGCGTAAGCGGCAGCTTGTTGAGGCCAACCGTGGTGCCAAGCGCGTCGGCGATCGCATTGCCGATTGCTGCGCCGACACCCGATGGGCCTACCTCGCCGACACCCTTGACGCCGAGCACATTAGTCAGCGCAGGCGACTCCTCGTAGACAATGCTGGTGATTGGCGGGACGTCGAACACGTTGGGCATCAGGTAGTCGGCGAAGGTGCCGGTGGTCAGCTGGCCTTCCTCGTTATAGGCGAGTTCCTCAAGGAATGTGCCACCAAGGCCCTGCACGACGCCGCCCACGATCTGTCCCTCGACGATCAACGGGTTGAGTTGGCGACCGACGTCGCAGGCAACGAAGTATCGTTCGACCTTGGTCTCGCCCGTCTCCGGATCGACCAGCACATCGGCCATGTGCACGGCGAAGACGGCCGCGCCGGCGACCACCCCGCGCACATAGCTGGTCACCACCAGTCCGTCATTGTCGGGGATGTTACCAGCCGACGGCGAGGTCAGGATTTCCTGATTGCCAGGCATCATCATACGGGCAATGGTGCCCAGTGTCGCCACCGGTTGATTAGCGCCGCGTTGCCAGAACGCACCCTCGCGCAATTCCAGCTCCTCGACGGCGACGCCGAACTTCCTGGCCACCGCCTCGAGCGCCTTGTCTCGCACGCCGACAGAAGCGGAATGTACTGCGCTGCCGCCCATGATGGCAGTGCGGCTGGCATAGGTACCACCGCCAAAGGTGATTATACCGGTGTCGCCGTGGCGAACGCGGACCTTGTCCATCGGAACGGTCAGAACCTCCGCCGCGATCTGCGCCAGTATGGTTTCATGACCCTGCCCCTGATTGCTCGAACCGGAGAAGATCGTCACGCGCCCGTGCTGGTCGACTTCGATACGCACGCCCTCGAAGGGCCCCAGACCCGACGGCTCGACCAAGGCACAGATGCCGCGACCGCGCTTCCAGCCGTCGACCGTCTCGCGCTCGTAGGGCGCATCCCAGCCAAAGGCCTCGAGCGCACGGTCCATTATGAGCGGAAAGTTGCCGCTGTCGAAAATCGTCGGCCGCTTCACGCTCTCGGTGCCGACATGCCAAGGCATCTGGTCTGCTGGAATGAGGTTACGGCGGCGCAATTCGGCCGGATCGAGACCCATCTGCGCGGCGAGCCGGTCGATGGCACGTTCGCGGGCGAAGTTCGCCTCGAACATGCCGGGTGCCCGGTAGGTTCCGGTGGGCGTCTTGTTGGTCATTACCGTCATCGCGTCGATGCGGTAGTTGCGGATGCGATATGGCCCTGGGAATGAGGCCGCTGCATGCGAAGGCACCACGTCGCCATGGGTGCGGATATAGCCGCCCATGTCGTTGACCAGCTTCACGTCGAAGGCAGTCAGGATACCATCCTTGTCAGCGGTGACCGTGACCTCGAAGGAGCAATCGCGCGAATGATTGATGGCCGCGAAATGCTCAACGCGATCCTCTATCCAACGCACCGGCCGCTTCAGGCGGATCGACGCGAAGGGTATGAGATAGTCTTCCGGATAGAACTCGCCCCGGGCGCCGAAACTTCCGCCAACGTCGGGCTCGATCATGCGGATCTCAGCCTCCCCCATGCCGAGCATCGAAGCCAGCATGTTACGGTTGGTGTGCACCACCTTGGTGGGGCCGTAGATGTCGAGCAGGTTGCGGCCGGCGTCGTAATTTGCCAGCAGACCACGCGTCTCCATCGGCATAGCCGAGTGGCGCTGGATCGAGAAGCTGTCCGTGGCGGTAAAGGCGGCATCCCTGAGCGCGCCCTCCACGTCGCCGAGGTCGAAGCTCCAGCGCCCGGCAAGATTGCCCTTGGCATGGATTTGTTCCGCCCCGGGCATGATCGCCTGGGCCGGATCAGTCACCGCCGGGAGCTGATCGAAGTCGATCTCGATCAGCTCCGCCGCGTCCTCGGCGATGGCGCGGCTGTCGGCCACGATAACGGCGATCGGCTCGCCCACATAGCGCACCTTGTCGCGCGCGAGCGGATACTGCAGGTACGGCGACAGGTCGCCGTGGGTCGGGATGCGGCATTGTATCGGCGAAAGCCCATCGGGCAGGTCAGCCCCGGTGAAGATCGCGTGCACGCCCTTCAACGCGAGCGCGTCCTCCAGCCTGATTTCGCCGATCCTGGCATGGCCGTAGGGGCTGCGCAGGATATGCGCCTCAAGCTGGAAGGGCAGAGTGTAGTCTGCGGTGAAGCGCCCCTCCCCGCGGAGGAAGCGCTCATCTTCAACCCTGACGACAGGCTTGCCGATCGCCATTGTCAGGCGACCGACTTGTCGATGAACTTGCAGCAGTCGACGATCGGCTCGCCGTCCAGCTCGAGACGGGTCGAGCGGAACGACATGTCGATGTGCAGCTTCGAGGCATTCTGGCCGCCGAGGTCACGATTCTCGCCGATCGCCACCAGCACGTTGCCGTAGAACGAGCGCGTCTCGACTCCGCCGGCATTGTCCCAATTGCGGGTCGACAGTGCGTCCCAGGTAGAACGGTGTTCGACTCCCCATCCGATATGCGACAGCTTGCGCGCGCCTTCGTCCCCACGGTCCTCGATCAGGCTGCGCAGCATGAGCGCCTCGCGGCCACCCTCGAAGCGATGGGCGACACCCTTCTCGAAGTAAATCTTCAGCGGCTGAGTGACATAGCGCTCGAACGGGAACAGCACGTCGCCTGGCGAAAGCACCAGCACACCCTCGACCGTCTCTTCCTCGACGGTCGTGCACACAAGGCCGGTTCCCCAGTGGTCCCAGCGACCCTTCTCGTCAGCCATACCATACTGGTTGCCCGCCAATCGCGCGCCCCTGCTCATGACCAGGTCGGTGCCGCCTGCCGAGGTAAGCCGCACCGTCTTGGCCAGCTTGTAGCGCTCGACGCCACGGTTGGCGCGGTCCTTGACTTCCTGGCTGGGCATCAGGCGCAGCAGAATGTCCTCCGGTTCCCGGACGCGGAGAATGCGTGTGCCAGTGGCCAAAATCGCCTCATGGTCATTGGAATACAACATGCCGCCGGTCGACACGTCGACGACGAAGTCGGCACCCTTCATGACCTCGATCATCAACGGCTGCAGGTTGGCGCGGCCAACGCTGTTGCTGGCGTCAACATTGATGAGTGGCTGTGTGATGGTGAAGGCGCTGGCACCAAGATCGCGGGCTGCGGCCATGAAAGCGGCCGAATAGACCGGATTGGTGAAGCTGTCTGCGTAGACAACGACCTTTTCGCCCGCCACGACCCGCGACTGTCTGAGACCTTCGCGGAATATCGGTATGATGTCTGCTGCGCTGAACTGTGTGATTGGTAACCGGATCATTGCACGCCTTCCCTTCAAAATCTCTGCATCGCGGCGCTACTAGCACATGCTCACGCCTTAAGGGCATGGAGTAGACAAGCCGCCGATAGCCAGCTAGAACATATTTTGTTTCAGATATAGCTTGTGGGTATACCTTGGACCAGAAACAGCTTGAACGTTTTGTCGACGTGGTAGAGAGCGGCAGCCTCAGCCGCACATCGAAGCGCCTCTACATCTCGCAACCCGCCCTGTCGAAAAGCCTGCGCCTGCTCGAGGAACAACTAGGCGTCCGGCTACTCGAACGCGGCCCGCGCGGCG
This sequence comes from Ciceribacter azotifigens, assembly GCF_048159625.1. NCBI lineage: Bacteria > Pseudomonadati > Pseudomonadota > Alphaproteobacteria > Hyphomicrobiales > Rhizobiaceae > Ciceribacter > Ciceribacter azotifigens. Next base: position 107,870 of record NZ_JBLQTA010000015.1, read on the forward strand.
TCAAGCTGACCAAGTTCGGTGAGGCCTTCTACAAGCGCGCACGCTCCATCACATCCGAACTCAGGCGAGCGAATGACGACTTGAACAACATCAAGGGTCAATTTACCGGCTGTGTATCCCTCGGAGTCACGCCTGGCCCCGGCATCCTCGACCAGATCATTCCCAAGGCCATTGTGCGCATTGCGCTGAAGCGGCCCAATCTGAAGTTCAAGATCCGGAGCGGGGCGATATCGGAACTGCTGGTAGACCTGCACCGCGGCGACCTGGACTTGCTGTTCACCATTCTGGACGAACGTACCGAGAGTCCCAACCTCAAGACCCAGAAGTTGTTTGACGATTCCTTCGCGCTAGTGGTCAGAACGGGCCACAAGCTCCTCAGCCAGAAAGAGATTTCTCTCAATGATCTGATCGAATACCGTTGGGTCATGCTCGAAGACGCGCTGCCGCTATGGGATGGCGTGCTCGAGCTCGCCCGACAGAACCAGATCGACGCATCAAAGGGCCCGATTGAAAGCAACTCGCTGGTGTTCATTCGCGAGGTCGTGCGCAAGACCGACTTTATCGGCATCATTCCGGCCTACGCCGCCGAAATAAGCACTGCATCAGGCAATTTGCGCTACATACCGATGGAACGAATATCGCACCACGATATATTGCCGAACCTGACGCGCTCTCTGGGGCTCGTCCACCCGGCGGAAATCGAGCTGACGCAAACCGCCGAAGCGCTTCTGCGTAGCATCAATACCGTATGCTTCGAGCTCAATTTGCTCGGCAAGGCGCCGCGAGCCATAACCACCACGAATGGCTAGCGTGGTCAGGTACATACCGAAGCACCGTCCAGTTCTTTAAAGTTGGCCTACGAACACGTCGGACTGGCTCCGTCTGCGGCTGCGCATCGGACGTCCGCCATCTGTCCCATCCAGGAGGTGCCCGTGGCCAACTCATTGTCATTCGACTACATCGTGATCGGCGCAGGTTCGGCTGGCTGCGCCATGGCCGCACGGCTGTCGGAGGACACGAATACGAGCGTGCTTCTGCTGGAGGCTGGTGGCTCCGACTTCAATCCCCTGATCCACGTGCCCATCGGCTGGGGCATGCTGATTCGGCTGGGAATGAACAACTGGAACTTCAAGAGCGAGCCGGTGAAGGCGCTCGGCGGCCGCGTCCTCGACTGTCCGCGCGGCAAGGTCATGGGCGGCACATCGTCCATCAACACGATGGCCTATGTGCGCGGCAACCGGCAGGACTACGACAGGTTGGCCGAACGTGGGATCGAGGGCTGGACCTACGAGGACGTGTTGCCCTACTTCCGCAAGCAAGAAAGCTGGGAGGGCGGGGAGACTCGCTATCGAGGCGGATCCGGCCCGATCTCGACCGGCACCTCGAAATACACCGACGAGGCCATCGAAGCCTATGCCGACGCTGTCGGACAGGCCGGCCACAGCTGGGTGGACGACTATAACGGCCTCGATCAGGACGGCTTCTCGCGCATGCAGCTAACGCTACGCAACGGTCGCCGCTGCTCGAGCTACAGGGGTTACATCAAGCCGGCGCGCGAACGCCGCAACCTGACGGTCATCACCCATGCGCAGGTGGCAAGGATCACCATTGAACACGGGCGCGCCACCGGCGTCGAGTTCATCCGTGGCGACATTCGCACCACCGCCAATGCGCGGCGCGAAGTCATTGTCAGCGCCGGCGCATTCAACTCGCCACAGATCCTGATGCTGTCGGGCATCGGCGACGCCGACCATCTCGCTGCGCACGGCATCGAGTGCAAGGTCGACCTCAAGGGCGTCGGTCAGAACCTGCACGACCACTACGGCGTGTCGATTGTCTTCGAGCGCCATAAGCCAGGTCCGTTCCACGCCAACATGCGCGCCGACAAGGCCGCACTCGGCTTCTCTCGCGCCTACTTCACCGGCGGCGGCTTCGCCTCCGAGCTGCCCGGCGGCATCACCGGCTTCGTGCGCTCAGAGGCGAGCCAGAAGGTGCCCGACCTGCAACTGCTGTTCGTCGGCGCGCCGATGGACGCCCATCCGTGGCTGCCGCCATTCGTGAAGCCCTACAACGACCGCTTCATGACCCGTGTCGTAATGTGCCGCCCGGAGGGTCGCGGTTCGATCACGCTACGCTCCGACGATCCGTTTGCCGCACCGATTATCGATGAGGCGGTTCTCAACACTGAATCCGATATCCGCCGCCTTCGCGAGGGTGTGAAGATCTTCCGCGACATCGGAAAGCAGAACGCGCTGACGAAGCACTGCACCGAGATCGGTCCTGGCCTCTCCAAGAGCACGGATCAGGAGATCGACGACTATATCCGCAACATCGTCTCTCTCTCCTACCATCCCTCGGGCACCTGCCGCATGGGACCGGACAGCGACATGATGAACGTGGTCGACAGCGAATGCCGCGTGCACGGCGTTAAAGGCCTGCGCGTCGTCGACGCCTCGATCTTCCCCGAGCCGATTGGGGGCAACATAAACGCGCCGATCATCATGGCAGCCGAACTGATTGCGGACAGGATGAGGCGTGCTGCAGAGCCAGACCGAAAAGCTGTTGTGCAGACGAGCGGATCCCGATGACGGACAAGTCAACGATCACGATCCCTGCCCAGGACCTGGACGAAGACCGCTCCTATAAATTGATCTCTGCAGCTGTAACGCCGCGTCCCATCGCATGGACAGCGACGCTCGGTCCGAACGGCGTAAACCTCGCACCCTATAGCAGCTTCACGTTCGTCAGCTACAGCCCGGCAAAGGTCGTGATCAGCGTGGGTCCCTGCACGGAGGTGCTCAAAGACACGTTGGTGAACGCGCAGAACCGCGGCGAATTCACGATCAGCTCGGTGACGCCGGACTTGCTGCAGCCGATGGTCGACAGCTCGCATGGCTTCGGCCCCGATGTGAGCGAGGCGACCGCCCTGGACATCGCGCTTTCCCCGGCTACGCTCATCCAAACTCCTTACGTGCGTGATGCGGCCGTGGCGATGGAATGCCGGGTCGACCGCATCTTGGACGTTCACGATGACCACGCGCACCGTCTGATTATCGGCAACGTGGTGTGCTTCCATGTTGCTGACGCTCTCTGGCAGGGCGACCGGATTGACCCGATCGCCTACGCCTCGCTCGGCCGCATTGGCGGCCCTCTCTACGTAACTCGCGGTGAAATCATCAGGGCCCAGATATCGGCGTCAGTAAAGATCTGAGGGTTGCCGAAAGCATTCCATCTCCGACCTCGGCAGTGTCGACACGCACTATAGGCGCCACCCGGGAACCTTGAATTTGCGCTCGACGTGAGCCGGATCAGGAGACAGTCCGCACGCTACTTGACGGTGGTGCTGCGGGTAGCGCGGCGACACCGCTATGGTTGCGCTCGCCGCCGATCGTATCGCGGCTCACCGTGAAGACCTTCACCTTGATTCCGTTCTCATGAATGGCCTTCCAGACCGTCGCGGACCGGCTGCCGGGGCAGTCACCGGTCATACGTAACGTCCTGGGTCGGAAGAGTACTGAGGGCGCTCGATGACATGCATGCCCCTGAACATCTTGTTCCCCCTGCAGGCAGCGTCACGCAATTGGCAACTGGCCCGCTACGGGCGGTCCGGAAACGGCAAGTCCTCAGGCGGATCGCACCGCCCGAGGACTGGAGCTACTCAGTTCTTGGCGGAACCGTGCCAAGGAATGAGGTATTTGCGAACGCCCACGACCACAGCGTAGAAGGCGAAGCCGAGAATGGACAGGTGCATGATGACCGCGAACAACGCGGTCGTGTTGTAGGAATTCATCTCCTTGACCGCCAGGTTACCCAGGCCGGTGTTGCCGCCGAGATATTCGCCGACAACAGACCCGATAATCGACAGCACCACACCCACCTCCATGCCGGTCAGGATGAACGGCAATGCACTGGGGAAGTCGAGCTGTGTCAGGCGCTGCCACCGCGTTGCGTTCAGGCTCTTCATCACTTCGTCAAAGCCGGTCTCGACAGACTTTATCCCGAGAATGGTATTGAGCAGGATCGGGAAGAAGGCGAGGATTGTGGCGATCACAACCTTCGAGGTCATGCCGAAGCCGAACCACACGATAAAGAGGGGCACCAAGGCGACCTTGGGGATCACCTGGGTAGCGATCACAAAGGGGTTCAGCATGCGCTCGAGGCGCGGCATCTTGCCGAGCAGGAAGCCTAAGCTGATACCAAGGACACTTGCGAGCAAGAAGCCGAGGAGGGTTTCCAATGCCGTTACGCCGGTATGAAACCAGACGCTTTTGTTCATCACGAACTCGAACCATTTCATGACGACTTCAGACGGCGGCGGCAGCACCAGCCTGCTCACTTCGAACAGGTGGACATAACCTTCCCAGCTGCAGAGGAATGCCGCCAGGATTATCAGACTGCCAATCCAGGCTGGGATTATCCCGCTGCCGGTGATTTGGTTATCGGGAGAGTTCATTATTGCTTCCGTGGTTTCTTGATGCGGGACAGGATCTTGCACTTGCGCGTGGCCGGAACGGCCCTTGCCGCTCAGTGATCAAGCTTGCCGTGCAAATAGCTGACGATCCTCTGGAATTCCGGTTCCCTGTACATGCTCTGGTCGCGCGGACGCGGAAAAGGAACCTCGATGATCTCCTGTACCCGGCCCGGTCGCGGCGACAGCAATACAATGCGGTCCGCCAAAAATACCGCCTCCCCGATCGAATGTGTCACCAGCACGACGGTCTTGCCGGTCTCCATCCAGATGCGCTGAAGCTCATTGTTCATCGTGTCGCGCGTGATGGCATCAAGCGCGCCAAACGGCTCATCCATCAGGAGGATGCCCGGATCATAGCTGAGGGCGCGAGCGATCGATGCGCGTTGGCGCATGCCGCCCGACAGTTCTCGCGGCATGCGCCGCTCGAAACCCGCGATGCCAACGAGCCGGCAAAGCTCCTGCGCCTTGCCCAGACGCTCTGCCTTGCTCACACCGCGCAGCTTGAGCGGCAGCGCGATGTTTTCCTCGATCGTCAGCCAAGGAAACAGGTTCGCTTCTTGAAAGACCATGCCCAGGTGCGACAACGCATCACTATTGCGCTTGCCGTTGGACCAAAGGTTGACCCCACCCACCTCGATGAGGCCAGACGTCGGCGTCTCAAGGCCGGCAATGAGCCGCAGCATCGTGGTCTTGCCGCAGCCCGACGGCCCCAAGAGGATCGTCATGCCGCCACCAGCAATGTCCATCGTCGTCGGGGTCAGCGCCTGTACGCTGGCTTTTGGGGCACCGAACCTTTTTTCGGTCGCCTTGAGCGATATCGATTTGTCGGAAGTTGCGGTGGCGGCTGTCATCACTTGAATGCCTCGTCTGCAAAGCTGTTGTCGTACAGAGCGGCGATGCTCGGTACCGTGACGATCCCTGCGTCCTGGACCAGCTTTGCGGCGGCTTCGAATACTGCCGGAACATTGCGCATGACATTGTCGCGGCCCTGGGCGAGCGTCAACTCGTTGTAGGCCTTGATGGACTTGAGGCGGAACTCACGATCATCATTGGTGGTGAGCTCGAACTTGCTGACGATCCGGTCAAGGATAACAGCCGGGTCGGCATCGATGATCTCGAGCGCTGAAGCGCGCATAGCACGCAGGAACTTGACTACGGTTTCGCGGTTAGCTTGGGCATATTCGTCGGTCATCAGAATGACACCGCCGGGCAGCGGAGCATACTTGGAGGTCGTCCAGATTTCGACCGGCTCATTGTTCATCTGCAAGATAAGCGCGGTCTCGGTGTTGGCGATAAAGGCGTCGACGCGGCCCTGCTTCAGGATCTCGACGTTGCCAGCGCTCGAACCGATCGCCTGGCGCTCCACCTCTTCAGGCTTAATGCCGGCACTCGACAGCATCAAGTTCAGCACGTTCTCCTGGCCGCCGCCGAGCGAGGCTATGCCAACGATCTTGCCCTTGAGATCGGCCGGCGAATTGATCGGAGCATCTTTGCGGCTGACCAAATTGAAAATGCCGCCCTGAAGGCTTGTGGCAACCGAAATGATCTTGCTCTCCTGCGAGCCCGCAGCCTTCAACAGGTCGAGCAGGCCGACGCGGGTCATGTTGGCCTGGTTGGCAATCACCTGCTGGATGCCGACGGCGGTGCCGCGCACGTTGGTGATCGAGACGTCGAGGCCTTCTTTCTCGAAGTGACCGCCGACGATCGCGTTCATTTCCTGGGCGTATTCAAGCGCGAGGTCGAACGGCTCCATGAACACCAGCTTGGTGGCACTCTGGGCAAACACCGGCAAGCCGCCGGCGAGGAACACGGAACCGGCAGCCGTCCCTTTCAGGAAACTGCGTCGGGAAACAGAATTCTGCATAATCATCATGGCTTTCTCCTCCTACTAGACATAAGCCGAATTGTGTTGGAATCAGTTATTCGACGGAGAGGTCGCAGCTAAAGCGGCTGACCAGGGGCGTTCTACCCGTCGCGAATCGTTTGGATAGATTCACCATGTATCTGGGCGTTGTTATCACCCGGGAGCTCGTTGCGCTTGTTCGAGCTGACGCCCTGACCAGCTGACCAGCCCTCGCTTGCGAGCCTTGGTTGACTGCGGTCATGTAAAACCTCCAGATCGTTCCCCTGGCGCCGTGAGCCAGCGTGCTCATTTGCGTGAGCCTGTGTTGTTCGTGAAGCACGGCGCCACGTTAATTGGTTCCACATTCCGGCTATTTCCGGAATATATACGATTGTTCCAGCCATCGCCTTTAGGAATATCCCCTTTTGCCTTGCAGGGGCCGATCGACTCATTGCACGCCCGGTTGCGCTCTGTTTTTTCCTGTGGATATGGCCCCGCACATGGCAGCCCGGTATCAGTCGGCGGCCTTGTCAGCCTCCGATATAACCAAGGGAAATGTCTTGTCGCCTTACAGCAATGGACAGCTTGGTGATGCGTACCCACTATACGCATCAACCAACGATGGACGACCGATGACTGACGTTTTGCCCGCCCCCTCCCAGACTTCCGCCGAGCTTGCTGCTGCTTTCGGACGCCTTTGCGAGGCGCAACCGATGCTGATCGGTATGGCGCTCGCTGGCGACGCCATACCAGGCATGCGGCCCGACCTCGTCCTGCACGCAGGGCCGCCCATCACTTGGGAAGGCATGACCAGCGCCATGCGCGCCGCCGTCTGCGGCGGCCTTGTCTTCGAAGGCCGGTGCGCTACGGTCGAGGAGGCCGAGGCACTTGCCGGGTCCGGTACGATCTCGTTCGCTCCGGCTCACGACCATCAGGCGGCCGGCGCCATGGCCGGCATCATCACCGCGTCGATGCCAGTGTTCATCGTCGAGGAGCACATCAGCGGGCTGCGCGCCTATGTCACGATCAACGAGGGCCTCGGCAAGGCGCTGCGTTTCGGCGCCAACGGACCCGAGGTCACCGAGCGTCTGCGCTGGATTCGCGACGAGTTCTATCCGCTGATAAGCCGCGCGCTCGAACTCGCCGGCCCGATGGACCTCAAGCAGGCTATCGCCGAGGCCTTGCGGCGCGGCGACGAAGTGCATAACCGCAACAAGGCTGCGACAAGCCAATTCTTCCGTGACATCGCCTTGGCACTCGTCGCCACGGGCGCGCCCCACGAAAAATTGGAGAAGGCGCTGCGATTCATCGCCGGCAACGACCACTTCTTCCTGTCGCTGTCGATCGCGCACGCCAAAGCCGTCTCGCTGTATGTCGAGGCCCTTGGCAAGGGTGACATTGTCACCGTGATGGCCGGCAACGGCGTCGAGGTCGGCATCCGCGTTGCGAGCCTCGGCAAACGCTGGTTCACCGCGCCAGCAAGCGTCGCCAACGTCAAGTTCTTCGACGGACACAGCGAGGACGAGGCGACACCCACGATGGGTGACTCCTACATTACCGAGAGCATCGGACTCGGCGCATTCGCGCTGGCCGCCGCGCCCGCCATCTCCTCCTTTATTGGCGGCACCGTCGAGGAACTGATCGCCCGCTCGGAGCGCATGCGCGACATAACGGTCGGAGAGCACTCATACTTCCGCATCCCGGCGCTAGGTTACCGCGGCGTACCGTCCGGCATCGATGTGCGCAAGGTGGTGTCGACCGGTATCCAGCCGCTCATCAACACGGGCATCGCTTCGCGGATACCCGGTGTCGGCCAGATTGGCGCCGGCGTGCAGCAGATACCGATGGGCTGCTTCGTTGCCGCCCAAGCGGAACTCGACCGGATAGGTTAGAACACCGTCCCGCGCACAGGACCATAGGGAGCATTCCGTCGTGGTGGCACTACTTTCGGACCTCATGGCCAGCCTCAGCCACAAGGGTCTCAACTTCCTTTCACGCGCTCGCGACGACGGCCGGCGCGACATCGTCGCGCTCTGCGACTCCCTGGTGTCGGGCCGTGGCGAGATTTCGTGCTTCGTTATCGCCGAGGCAATCTTCGAGCGCTGGGACGCGCTCGAATCCGAGGAGCGACGTGCGTTACTGACCCGCCTGGCGCAGCGCTTTGCACCCGATCCTGACGCCATCCTCAAGCAGATCGAGACGGTTCGCAAAGACCCCTCGCCCGAAAACCTGTACCGCCTGCACGCGGTCAGCGAGCCACGTGCTCAGGAACTTATCCGACGTCTCAACTACGCTCGCAACGGCACTCGCCGACTCGTTGAGGTCCGCGAGGTGTTGCTCGAGGCGCTGGAAGGGGATCGCACCCTCGCCGGCCTCGATCGTGATTTCGTCCACCTTTTCACGTCGTGGTTCAACCGCGGCTTCCTTCAGCTCAAGCCGGTCAGCTGGGACGATTCCGCTGCGACGCTGGAGAAGGTGATCCGATACGAAGCCGTGCACGCTATCCCCGACTGGGACGAATTGCGCCGCCGCATCGAGCCACAGGACCGGCGACTGTTCGCCTTCTTCCATCCGCAAATGCACGATGAGCCGCTCATCTTTGTCGAGGTCGCGCTGATGACCGGCATCCCCGGCAGCATCACCGACGTGCTGCGGCCCGACCGCCCGATCGTGTCGCGCGAGGACGCCACCACGGCCGTCTTCTACTCCATTTCCAACTGCCAGAAGGGGCTACGGGGCATCTCGTTCGGCAACTTCCTTATAAAGCAGGTCGTCGAGGAGCTGCGTCGCGAACTGCCCAACCTAAAGACATTCGTCACGTTATCACCGGTGCCGGGCTTTGCGCGCTGGCTGCGCCAGCTGCGCGAGAACAAGACGCAGACATTGTTGTCGGCGGCCGATCACGCCTTGGTTGACCGGACCGACGTCGAGGGTTGGCAGGAAGACGCGGCGCTGCTCAGCAAGCTCAATCCGCTGCTCCGGCGACTGGCTGCCTGCTATTTCACGTGCGCCAAGGATAGCCGCCACCGACCCATCGATGCGGTTGCGCGCTTCCACTTGGGAAACGGTGCCAGTCTAGAGGACATCCACGCCATGGCCGACCTGTCGCCCAAGGGGCTCGCCAACTCCTACGGCCTGATGGTCAACTATCTCTACAAGACCTCTGACATAGAGACGAATCATGAAAACTATGCCGAAAATGGCGACATCGCCATTTCCGACCGAGTTAAGGCGCTGCTGAAGCAAGTTGCAGCAAAGTAGCAGGAACAAAAACGGGATACCCGCCGCGATGTCACATAATTTCTTTTCTCTTATCCGCAGCAGCGTCACCGACGACGACAAGATCTTCATCCGCACGACCGAGGGGCGGAGCTACACCTACCGCCAGGCCTGGGACCTGTCGGCACGCTATGCTGCCCTGCTGAGCGCAAAAGGGCTCGTCATTGGCGACCGCGTCGCGGTGCAAGTCGAAAAGTCGCCCGAGGCGATTATCCTCTACCTCGCCTGCCTGCGCGCCGGTGCCGTTTACCTGCCGCTCAACACCGCCTACACGCTCGCGGAGCTCGAGTACTTCATCGGCGATGCCAAACCGCATGTCGTTGTCTGCTCGCCTGAGAGATTCAGCGACATCGAGCCGATGGCCTCCTCGCTAGGGGTCTTCTCGACGCTCACGCTTGGCGCCGCCAACCAGGGCACGCTGGTCGATGAATCTACCTTCCTGCCCACGGAGTACGAGACTGTTGTCGTCGAGCCGACCGACCTCGCCGCGATCCTTTACACCTCAGGCACCACCGGGCGTTCCAAGGGAGCTATGCTGACGCACGCCAACCTGTCGTCCAACGCTCGCACTCTGGTCGAATACTGGCGCTTTACCGACAGCGATGTACTTTTGCACGCGCTGCCAATCTTCCACACGCACGGCCTGTTCGTGGCCAGCAACGTCACCCTGCTTGCCTCGGCAACCATGGTCTTCCTGCCGAAGTTCGACATCGGGTTGATCCGCCGGGAATTGCCACAGGCGACCGTGATGATGGGCGTGCCCACCTTCTATACCCGCCTGCTCAAGGAAGACTGGCTGAACCACGGCAGCACCGACCACATGCGCCTGTTCATCTCGGGTTCTGCGCCGCTGCTGGCAGAGACCCATCGCGCGTGGACCGAGCGCACGGGGCATCACATCCTCGAGCGCTACGGCATGACCGAGACGAACATGATCACCTCAAATCCATACGACGGCGAGCGTATCCCGGGCTCGGCCGGCATGCCGCTTCCTGGCGTCAGCGTGCGCATCAGCGACCCGGACACCGGCGCGCAGCTGCCAGCTAACACGCCCGGCATGATCGAAGTGAAGGGCCCCAACGTGTTCAAGGGGTATTGGCGCATGCCCGAAAAGACACAGTCCGAGTTCCGCACCGACGGCTACTTCATCACCGGAGACATCGGCTACATCGACGCATCGGGCTACGTTTTCATCAGCGGTCGATCGAAGGACCTTGTCATCACCGGCGGATACAATGTCTATCCCAAGGAGATCGAAACCGAAATCGATTCGATCGAGGGCGTCGAGGAAAGCGCCGTTGTCGGCCTGCCGCACGCCGACTTCGGCGAGGCGGTCACGGCCATCGTTGTGTTGCAGGAAGGCGCCTCGCTCACCGAGGCCGAGGTCATCGCCCGGCTCGACCCGCTCCTTGCCAAATACAAGCTTCCGAAGCGAGTGCTGTTCGAAGCGGCCCTGCCGCGCAACACCATGGGCAAGGTCCTCAAGGCCGAGATCCGCAAACAGCACGACGGACTGTACAAGTAGGCAGCCAGACATTGATGCAAAAGAAAGGGCGCCGACGAGACCCGCCGGCGCCCTGTTATTGTCTGCCACGGCAGGCGCGGCAGCCCCAAGTCTCGGCTCAGGCGACGCAGGCGGCCCCGGCGAATACCTTGGAGAAATTCTGAAAAAACTGTTCTGACAGCTTCTTGGCGACGCCGTCGATCAGGCGGGAGCCAAGCTGGGCGATCTTGCCGCCGATCTCCGCCTCGACATCGTAGTGCAGCCGGGTCTGCGCGCCCTCTGCCGTCAGGCGGATCTTCGCGCCCCCCTTGGCAAAGCCCGCAATGCCGCCCTGCCCCTCGCCGACGATGCGACAACTGGCCGGCGCATCGACGTCCTCGAAGCGGACCACGCCCTTGAAGCGGGCCGAAATCGGGCCGATCTTGAGCTTGACCGTCGCGGCGAAGGCGCTGTCCTCGGTACGCTCCAGCGCCTCGCAGCCCGGAATACTCTGCCTGAGCAGGTCCGCATCGTTGATCGCGGCCCACACCTCGTCCGGTGTCGCGTCGAGGACGACTTCGTTGTGCATCGTGAATGCCATGCTGCTGCTCCCCTAGATTAGGGTAGACTGAATGCCATGTGAGGGCCGCGCCTTACCAGACCAGAAAGCTGGCCATCTATCGACAATGGTTATGGCTTCGCCTGCGAGCCGTCTTTCCGTCCGCAGTCGCCTGCCGCTACTCTGAGTCCAACGGACCTGCATGCTTCGAAAGGCCTTGCCAATGGACAGCACAGCACACTTGCCGCCGGCGCTTATGGTCCGGCCGGCACCGACAGTATTGGAGACGCGCGCCGCGGTCGCTTCAGGCGCGATCACGGTCGATGCGGCGCTAGCGGCCTGCCGCGCGAACATCGAACATCTCGATCTCGCGCTCCACGCATTCACCGTCGTCAACGATGTCGCACCCGAGAGCGTTGACCCGAAGCGCCCGCTCGCTGGCATCGCCATCGGCATCAAGGACCTCTATGACACGGCGGGCATGGTGACCGCCTATGGCTCGGCGATCCACGCCCGCAATATCCCCGATCGCGACGCGGCACTCGTCACCCGTCTGCGCGCGCTCGGCGGCCACGTTGCCGGCAAGACCGTGACGACCGAATTCGCCTGGCGGCAGGCAGGTCTCACCGTCAACCCCTGGAACGAAGGCCATACCCCGGGCGGTTCATCGAGCGGCTCGGCAGCGGCCGTAGCCGCCGGGTTGGTGCCGCTGGCAATTGGCACGCAGACATTCGGTTCGGTCATCCGGCCGGCTGCCTTCTGCGGCATCGTCGGCTTCATGCCGGGGCGCGCCGTACTGCCACTCGAGGGCGCTCATCCGCTCAGCCCGACGCTCGATCATGCCGGTCTGTTTGCGCGCACGCTCGACGACATCGCCCACACGTTCTCGGCGCTTGTCCCGCCGTCCGGGCGCGCGCCCACACGAGGCGCGCCGCGTATACGCCTCGTGCGGGGGCTCTATTGGAACCAGGCCAGCGAGGAGCAGCACGCCGTCATCGAGGAAGCTGCATCACATTTCGAGTCGCGAGGGGCGGTCGTTGAGGCGCGCGAACTGCCGACAGTCTTCGACGACGGGTTGGCGATCGCAGAGGTGATCCTTTGCCATGAGGCCGCGGAAATTTTCGCCCCAGTGGCGGATCGCCATCCAGACTTGCTGAGCGCACACATGAAGGATCTGGTGACACGCGGTCGCGCGCTGCCGGCAGCGGCCCACAGAGAAGCACTTGCTGCCCGTGCGGCGCTTCAGGCCACGTATGCCGAAGAGATGCGTGGGTGGGACAGTGTACTCACACTACCGGCGCTCGGAGAGGCCCCGCCCATCGAAGAGGGTACAGGCAACGCCGCTCCCTGCGTATTATGGACGCTTCTCGGCGTGCCCACGATCACGTTGCCGCGGTCCACGGGTGCCCAGAACCTGCCGCTCGGACTGCAACTGGTTGGTCACGCTTGCGGCGATCACACTCTGCTGGCCACAAGTGGTTGGTGTGACGGACTCTCCCAAACTCTCCAGGAAGTTCCGAAACTCAGGTCAGGCTCAGGTCAGTGCGGGTCTCCGCAATGAGGCGCGGTGGCGCTGGTCGGGGCTTTGCGTTGGTATCGAAGGAACTGGCTTGGGGCGAGCGGGATCAGGTTTTGTGGATGCATGAACGCAAAAAGCCCCATGGAG